>JAGXAF010000135.1 GCA_018971675.1 Bradyrhizobium sp. | reverse complement strand
GAACGAGTTCACGGTCTCGCGCGCGTTGCGATCGCTTTCGGTGGTTTTCTGTTTGGCCGCGAAAATGAAGCGGTAAACATCGCTGCCGAAGCGCAGCACATAGACCTTGAATTCCCATTGATCGCTATGCGCGGTGGCGGAGGCGGCCGGGAAGCCGTTGATGGTGATGTCCTCGGTCGAGGCCTTGTCGACATTTTCCATCCAGCCGGAATTGAGATAGTCGCCAAGTGTCTGCTCCGAGGGCACCCGCACCACGTCGAAACGCATCGCCTGGGTGCCGCCGTCGCGCACACCGATCACAGCCTGCGCGGTGTTGTCGAGCGTGAAGGTGTCCGGCGCAGTGAAGGTGAAGCCGAGCTTGGGATGCAGGAAGCGGTGGCCGCGCACGAAGCCCTCACTCGGGTCTTCGCCATAGACGATATTGTCGATCGCGGCGAGGTAGGTTTCGCGGTCGCGCTCGGCGCTGGCGGGCGAGGAATATTGCCGGGCCCTGGTCTGCGCGCTCTGCACGCGCTCGGGCGTTGCCGGATGCGACGACAGGAAGTCCTGCGCGCGCGGGTCGCCAACGGCCTTGCCGGCCTTGAGTTCGGCATTGCGCTCCATGGCAGTCAGGAAACGCGCGGCGCCAAAGGGATCGAAATGAGCGCGCGCGGAAATGGCGACGCCGATACTGTCGGCCTCGAATTCCTGCTGCCGCGAGAAGCTTGCCATCGTCAGCTTGTTCTTGGCGAGCGCCAGCGCCGTCATGTCGGGATCGCTGCTCATGTCGGTGACGACGCGGGTGACGACGGCGGCCTGGCGCGCCTGGTCTTCGCGGATCGCGGCATGCTTGGCCAGCACATGGGCCATCTCGTGCGACAGCACCGACGACAATTCCGAAGTGTCGCATGCCAGCGCAATCAGGCCGCGTGTCACATAGAGCTGGCCGGTCGGCAATGCGAATGCGTTCACCGCGCCTGAATTGAGGATCGTTACCTTGTAGGCCTGGTCGGGACGATCGGAGGCCGCCACCAGACGGTCGACCGTCTTGCTGATCAGCGCCTCGAGCCGCGGATCGTCATACGCACCGCCATAAGACGACAGGATTCGCTCATGCTCGCGCTCGGCGGCGGGCGTCTGAGCGACCATACGGGCTGGTTTTACCGGACTGGGGGCAGCAGGCGAGGCGGCTTGGAACCGGCTACCGAGGTCGCCACAGCCGGCCAAAGCCCAAACCATGCACAGCACAACGGGCGCAGCCCAAAGGCCACGGCTCATCCGTTCATTGCGCCGTCCCACATACTCCGACACTGTTGTTCACTCGGTTTTGGGGCGAACTAATTCTCGCCCAGCCGTTCTATTTGCCCCACCCGCAGCACTTCGATTCGGGGGCCACCGTGCGCTTCTATCCAGCCGCGGACCCGAATCCGCTTGTTCTCTAGAGACTTAAGCAAAATACCAGCCGCCCCGAAGGCGTTTACCATGCGCTTTGGAATAGTCACAGCAAAGTCCCGTGTCCAGTTCCGACCGAAATTCAGATAAATTGTTGCCCCGGCCTGTCGAACGGACAGAACTCTGCCCTCGACCACCATAAAACGCCCGATCCCGGCCAGAATATCGCCTGCACTTTCCGCGTTTTTTATGACGGCGGAATTGGCCCAGGTTCCCCGTTTGGCAGCCCGCGCCGACGCCTCGGCCGCGACAAGGGTCGCGGCGCAGTCGGACTCGGCCACCGTGGCTGCGACCAGCGCATCGCCCTGAGTCAGGAGCATGGCTTGCACCGAAACGCCGGAGCCTGCGAGGAACACGAAAGCGGGCTGGCGGCCGTAGCGGTCGGGGGTGTCGTCGTCGCCATGCAGCGTGACATCGCGGCCGCTCGTGATCGCCGACAACGCCGCCGTGCGGCTCACCCCGGGACTGTCGGGCACGACCGGTTCGATGCCGACGAGGCTGACCTCACGGCCGTCCTCCAGTCGCAACGTGCGCGCATCGATGACTGCCGTGACGCGACCTTCGCCCTGCGGTGCAAACGAGCATCCGGCCGCGATCGCCGGTCCGGTGGCTGCTTCCAGCACGAGGGCGCACAGCGCGATGGCCGAAAATCCGAGCCGTTGAGTTTCGCGTGATCCGACGGACGGAAACATGGCCCACTTTCGCATGAAAGGCGCATTCCGCTCAGCGGAAAAACGCGCAAGCCGCACCGTTTCAGCGCGGCTTGCCGCTGCAAATCGCATGCGGCATGATTGCCGCAACGACATGAAGGCCGTGCGCGATGCGGCACGTTCCAAGGGGAGAGCTGCATGAAATGCTTGTTTTCCGGAGCATTAGCAGCGGTGCTGGCGCTCCTCGCCGGCGCGTCGTTGCGATGAGCGCGCCTCGCCATGAAGATCAAAAATTCAACCAAATAACCAAAGGCGAAAACGCATGACGGATTTGGTCCTCGAGAGCCTCGATCAGGGTTTGCTCACCATCACCATGAACCGGCCGGACCGGCGCAATGCGCTCAATCCGGAAATGGCCGGGGGGCTGGTGGCGGCGGCGCGCCGCGCCACCGACGATCCGGAAGTTCGCGCCGTGCTGCTCAAGGGCGCCGGCGGCACGTTTTGCGTTGGCGGCGACGTGAAGTCGATGGCAGCGAGTCGCGCGCCCATGACGTTCGAAGCCAAGGCCGCCAATCTGCGGCGCGGCATGGAAGTCTCCCGGCTACTCCATGAATTGCCGAAGCCCGTCGTGGCGCAGGTCGAAGGCGCGGCCGCCGGTGCGGGCCTTTCCATTGCGTTGTCCTGCGACCTGCGCGTCGCCAGCGCGTCGGTCAAGATAACCACCGCGTTCGCCAAGGTGGGGCTGTCAGGCGATTACGGCGGCACCTATTTCCTGACCCATCTGCTTGGTAGCGCGAAGGCGCGCGAGCTTTATTTGATGTCCCCGGTGCTGACGGCGCAGGAAGCGCTGGCGCTCGGCATGGTCACGAAGGTGGTGCCCGATGCGGAGATCGACGAGGTGGCACATGAGCTGGCGATGTCGCTGGCGCAGGGGCCATCGGTAACGCTCGGCTACATCAAGCGCAACATCAACAACGCCGAGCACATGTCGCTGGAAGCCTGTTTCGATGCCGAGGCGATCCATCATTCACGCGCCAGCGAGACCGCCGACCACAAGGAAGCCGCAACCGCGTTCGTCGAAAAGCGCAAGCCTGTCTTCCACGGGCACTGACGCTTCAGCGCGCCGGCCGGCATCGGTCTCGGGTCCCCGGCGCGCGATGGGAGTGCTCCGGGAGCCACTGGCAACGACAAGGATACTTCACCGCCCCTTGAAGTTCGCGATGCGACGTTCGGCAGTGGCTTGGACGCCTTCCTTGAAGTCCTCGGTGGCCCGCAGCTTGGTCTGCTCGGCCAGTTCATGGTTGGTCGCGGCCAGCACGCGGTCGGCGAGACCGGCGCGCATGGTGGCACGGGTCGAGATCAGACCGAGCGGCGAGCATTCGGCGATCTCGTTGGCGAGCTTCATCGCTTCGGCCCGAACCTGGTCCCGCGGCACGCAGATATTGGCAAGACCCATCTTTGTGGCGTCCTCGCCGCTGATACGGCGGCTGGTGTAGAAGATCAACTCGGCGTTGTTTTTGCCGACCAGTTCGGGAAGCGTCGCGGTCAGGCCGAAGCCGGGATGGAAGCCGAGCTTGGTAAAGTTCGCAGCGAAGCGCGCCTCGGGGCAGGTGACGCGGAAATCCGCCGACACCGCAAGGCCGAGCCCACCGCCGATGGCCGCGCCATGCACCGCCGCCACGATCGGTTTCTTGTTGCGGAAGATGCGCACCGCCTGCACGTAGAGATGGTTGATCGGCAGGTTGGACGCAGGATCCGCCCTGGGGCGCTCCTCCTGCGGCTCGGCGGGGTCACTGAAATCGGCGCCGGCGCAGAACGCCCTGCCTTGCGCCGCCAGAACCGAGGCGCGAATTTCGACGTCGCGGTCGAACTCTTCGAGTGCGTCCGCGATCTGGTTGATCAGCGAGACGTTGAAGAAGTTCAGCGGGGGCCTGCGAATTTCGATCAGGCCGACGTGGCCGTGTTTCTCGACGCCGATGTCGGTGTATTTGCTCATGATGGTCCTCGATTGAACGGTTTATCTCAGCCCAAGCCCGCGGGCGATGATACCGCGCAGGACTTCCGTCGTGCCGCCCTGGATCGTCAGCTTGGGCGCGGTCTTGATGGCGAAGGAGAGCTGGTTCTCCAGCGTTTCGCGGTTCGACGCGTTTTCTTCGACGAATGCAGCGAGGTCGCGAACCCGGTGCGGCAGTTGCTGTTCCCAGACCGTGCCGATGTCCTTGACGATCGAGGCTTCCACCACCGGCTCCTTTCCGGCTTGCAGCATGCCGGCTACCGAAACCGACATTCGCCGCATGGTGTGCAACTGCGCCACCAGGCGCCCGATGCCCTCGGCGCTGCGGATGTCCGGATTGCTGCCGACCGCGCGCACCAGTTCGGTGAGCACGTAACAGGTTTCCAGGAAGCGCTCGGGGCCTGATCGTTCATAAGCAAGTTCGCTGGTGGCCTGTTTCCAGGCGCCGTCGATTTCGCCGAGCACGTGATCATCCGGCATGAACGCATCGGTGAACACCACCTCATTGAATTCGGCCTGGCCGGTGATCTGGCCGATCGGATTGACCTTGATGCCGGGCGTCTGCATGTCGACCAGGAACTGGGTCAGGCCGTGGCGGCGGTTTTCCTTTGTCGGCGGCGAGGTGCGGAAGATCGCGATCATGTAGTCGGCGATATGGGCCGAGGAGGTCCAGGTCTTGGTGCCGTTGATCAGATAGCCGCCCTCGGTCCTGGTTGCCCTGGTTTTCGCCGCGAACAGGTCGGAACCGGAATTCGGCTCACTCATGCCGATCGCGAAGCAGACCTCGCCGCGGCAGATTCGCGGCAGAATGTCCATCTTGATGCGCTCCGGCGCGTATTTCAAAAGCACCGGACCGCTCTGGCGGTCGGCGACGAAGAAGCGCCGGGTCGGCGCGTTGGCGACGCGCATCTCCTCGGTCACCACATAGCGTTCGAGGAAGGAGCGCTCATGGCCGCCATATTTTTTCGGCCAGGTCATGCCGAGCCAGCCCTTGGCGCCGACCCGGCGGGAGAATTCCGGCGCGTCGGTGTCCTCGCGGTCCGGTCTGTGCGGATCGAAGGTGCCGGCTGCGATCTCCTCGGCGAGGAAGGCGCGCACTTCCTGGCGCAATTGCTCACATTGGGGTGGCAGGCGGATCGGATCGAAGTGAAGGGCTGCGGGCATGCTGGTCTCGACTTTCCTGCAGGCTAAATCCTGTTGACGTCAGCGTGAGGCGACCAGCGGCCACAATTCATCGGCACCGCGTCGGGCGACCAGCCTGCCCAGTTCGACAGCCCAGTAGCTTTCGGAACCGAAATCGTCTCGCCAGGCCAGCGCGCGCAGCGAATAGCGATGCAGGATATGCTCGCGGGTGACGCCGATCGCGCCATGGACCTGATGGGCGATGCCGCTGCCATTTTCCGCGGCTTCCGAGCAGCGAATTTTGGCGGAGACCGCCTCGAGGAAAATTTCGTCGTTGAAGCCGCTCGCGGTGGACAGCGCATCCGCCGCCGAGGTCGCCGCGGCGAGCGCAGCCGCGGACTCGCCGGCGAGCCGCGCCAAATTGTGCTGCACCGCCTGGAATTTCGAGATCTTCTTCTCGAAGGCGACGCGCTCGTTGGAATAGCGCACGCTGATGTCGAGCAGCGATTCCAACGCGCCCGCGATCTGCAGGCTACGCGCTACGCCACCCGTCAGGAGGAGCGCGTTAGGATCGAAGCTCCTCGTCGCCGGCTTGTGGGTGATCGGCGCGACCTTGTCGAAGGTCACGGTGTCGCTGCTGTCGCCGGCAAGATTGAGCCCGGCCTCGATTCGGCACTTGCTGGCGTCAACGAGCGCGATCGAAAGCCCGTTCGTGCCATGGGCCAGCACTGCGATGTGTTTTGCAGCGTTGGCAAAGGGCACGCCGCGCGCGCGGCCGGAAAGGATGCCTTCATTGAGCGTGATATGATCGCGCGGGTTTGCCGGCGCGACCGTCATCTCGCCTTCGGGTGAAGGGATATTCGCCTGCGCCAGCAGCCATCCTGCGAGCATGGTTTCGGCGAGTGGCACGGCGATCGCGAAACGGCCGGCTGCGTTCAGCACGCCAAAGCCCTCGGCCATGCTGGCGCCCGAGCCGCCGCAGTTCTCCGGCACCCAGGACAAAGGCAGACCGGCATCGCTCAGCGTCTGCCAGAGCGGCGCCTTCCAGGCGCCTTCCTTGTCGCGATTGATGGCCTGGGGGTCGGCGAGATCGGCGAATATCTTCTCGGCGGTCTGGACGACGATGTTTTCATTCTCCGCCACAGCGCTCCCCGTTTTCAATTCGGCAGGTCCTGCCGGGTTGCTGTCCCAGGAATCGGGTGCCGTCTTTCTTGTGGTGCATGATGGGGAAAAGCCAGTGTCATGACAAGCGCCGATGGGGCTGCCGTCAGGACGGTACAAGTGTCGGTCGCCCCCGCGGGGAGCTAATTCCGCGCAACGGGCTTTGCCGGATTCGCAGGCAAAGACTGGCACGATATGGTAGACCGCGCATCGTGAGCCGACGGATCTGTTAAAAAAAATCAAGAAGAGGAAATGCGGATGTCGAAGGATGGTTTGTGCGCAATTGTAACGGGTTCGGCGTCTGGCCTTGGCGCCGCGACCGCGGCCATTCTGGCGCGAGGCGGCGGTGCCCGCATCGTGGTCAACTATGCCTCGAGCGCCAGGGAAGCCGAACAGACCGCCGATCTCTGCCGCGAGGAAGGCGCGGAAGTGGTGGTCGTGCAGGGTGACGTTTCGCGCGATGAGGATTGCAGGAAGATCGTCGCGGCCGCAGCTTCCTGGGGGCGGCTCGATGCGCTGGTCAACAATGCCGGCATCACCAGGCACGTGGCACATGAAAATCTCGAGGGCCTGTCGGCGGACGATTTCCAGAGGCTCTACGGCGTCAACACCATCGGCCCGTTCCAGATGGTGCGCGCTGCCCGATCGCTTTTGGAAGCAGGCGCCAAAGCGACCGGCGGCATGGCGGCCGTCGTCAACGTGTCGTCGGTCGCCGGCATCAACGGCGTTGGCTCGTCGATTGCCTACGCCGCGAGCAAGGGCGCGCTGAACACCATGACACTTTCGCTGGCGCGGGCGCTCGCGCCGCTGATCCGCGTCAACACCGTATGTCCCGGCTATATCGACACGCCCTGGTTCACCAAGGGGCGCGGCGTCGAGGGCGCGGCCAGGATACGCGATTCCGTGGTCGCCAAAGTGCCGCTGAAGCGTGCTTCCACGGCGGAAGACGTCGCTGAACTGGTTCGCTTCCTCGCCACGTCAGCGTCCGGCAACATGACCGGCGAAGTGGTTCGCATGGACGCCGGTGCACATCTGATTGCGTGAAGATTTGTGATTGCGTGAGGTTGAGTTGGTGAACCGCCCGCTCGTCATCGTTCATGCCCGAGTCCGGGCATGACAAACTCGAGGACCTGCTACGCCGTCACTTGTTGCCGGGATCGGAGATCACGCGGTTCGCTACCAGCCTGTTCCAGATGAACAGCACCACCAGCGCGCCGATGGTCGCGGTGATGTAGCCCGCGCCCTCGTCCAGACTATAATGCCCGATCGTCTGGCCAACGAAGGTGGCGAGAAACGCACCGGCAATGCCGAGCACCACGGTCAGGATGAATCCGCTGGGATTGTTCGGGCCCGGCGAGATGATGCGCGCGAGAATCCCGGCAACGAGGCCTACGAGCAGAATATGCAGCATGGCTATTGTCCTTCCCTGAAAAAATCAGCGTCAACAATTACCGCGGCACCACGCACCACCGGCGGCGTGTGGGATTGACGGTGATCAAAGCCGGCTAGATACTTCGTTTTCGGTCGGCAGCCGGCCCTCCGGCGTCAGGTGGTTGATCGCTTCCGGCAATTGTTGGCTGAGGCCCGACAGCAGTTCTTCGCGCGACAGACCCGTTTGCGACATCAATCCGTTGATCTGGTCGGCACCAAGCGCCTTGGCCAGATCGCCCGGCGCAATCGGTTTGTTCTGGCCGGAACCGACCCATGAATTGGCCGCATCGCCATGGCCACTTTGCTGCAATTGCTTGAGCAGGTCGCCGAGCCCGCCGCTGATGACGCTGCCCGCAGCGCCCCCGGCGAGCAGGCCGCCCAGATTATTTTTCAGGAGATCACCAAGACCACCACCTCCTCCGCTGCTGGGTGAGGGCGCTGGCGCAGGGGCGGCGCCGGTCGGGCTGGCGGTGAAATGCTTGATGGCCTTCCAGGCCAACAGGCCAAGCACGGCCATGGTCATCGGCGACATACCGCCGCCCGATGCGCTCGGATTGCTGGGGCCGCGCGGGCCGTTCTCCATGCCGTTGAGTACGTCCATTAAACCCATGGTTTTCTCCTGCCGCGATGTGCTCCCCTAGGTGAACATATTGGCGCGATATGACGGTTACAAGGCACGGCCGCCTGAGGCCATCAGCGCATTGGTGGTCGCTTCTACGTCGCGGACAGACCATGAACGTTGATCGTCGATAGCGGATGCGCGCGCGGTCCTTGCGCAGTCGCCGTACTGAAATCGATTGTCAGCACGGCATCGCGGGGCAGTTCAAGATGGCCAAAGGCCCACCGCGTTGCGAATAATCCGAAGTCGCCCTGCCGGAAATTCCGATAGTCACTTAAGGATTGGCTACCAGCCTGGACCTTGCCGGTTCGCCTGCAACCTGGCCGCGGTTGGCCTTACCACGGGTAGCGAATTGGTATCGTTCGAGCCGAACAGCGCCTTCTTCAAATCCTTGATGCTTTCGGAGAGCCGCGGCCATTCGCAGGAGAAGGAATGCTGGGCGCAATTAGCCAATTTGGTGCGCGCCTTGCTTCCGGTGCTCGCGGTTAGGGGCTGCTTGTTCGGCGCCTGCACCGGCAATGGCACTTTCCTGGTCTCGCTGTGGAACGTCGCCTTCTGCAATTGTTGCTGCTGTTGTTTTGCCGCGAACGCCGCGGCGATGCTGTCGCGCCGTTCCCGGTCGAGGAATTCGGTATACTGCTCGTCGATTTTCCGCTGTTCCTCCGGCGTCGGATTCGGACCCGCGATGTCGAAACTGCGGTTCTGCATGAAGTCGTAATAAGTATAGCCCCCGCCGGGCTTGCGGCGCCCGGCGAATTTCGCGTTGCACCCGACCAGTGCCGAGGCCTTCGCCTCCTTGGTCGAGGCCTTCTCGGCGGCGTCCGCGCATTCCTCGAAATCCGCGGGCGCATGGGACCACCATTGCGCATGTGCGCGCGACGCTTGCAGTGCGACGTAGCCGGCGAACGCGGCAGTCAACACGATGGAGCAACGCGGTGCGATCACGGACGATGTTCCCCGACGCGACTTCGAAC
>JAGXAF010000134.1 GCA_018971675.1 Bradyrhizobium sp. | reverse complement strand
AGCCCGAGCGTGTGATCACGCGCGCGCTTTTCCGCAAGTTCGGTGTCGCGTTCCTCGAGCGCCTCGATGATCGCCATGTGTTCGGGCAACGAGGTCGCGGTGCGGTCGACGCGGCCGATGGTCAATTGCCGGTAACCGCGAACGTGCAGCAGGATGTCGTTGGTCATGTCGACCAGCACCGGCGACTCGCTGAGCAGGATCAGGGCCTGGTGGAAGGCGATATTGGCCCTGGAATATTCCTCGACATGATCCTGGGGCAGGCGATCCTTGCCGAAATCCCTGAAGAAATCGCGCAGTGCCGAGATGTCCTTCTTGCGCGCCACGGTGGTGATCAGGCGCGCGGCCATGCTCTCGAGCGCGGCCCAGGCGCGGATCATGTCGACGATCTCGCTCTTGGTGTGGCGTACCACGACAATGCCGCGGCGCGGCACCGTCTTGACGAAGCCGTCCTGCTCCAGCATCGCGATCGCTTCGCGGATCGGCGTGCGGCTGACGCCGAGCTTTTCCGACAGCGCCCGCTCATCGAGCATCACCGGTTCCGGCGTCGTGTAGATGTCCATCTTCAGGATGGCTTCCTTCAGCGCTTCATAGGCCTTGTTCTTGAAACTGATCTCCGGCGCGATCCGGACAATTGCGATATCTGCATCGGCCATGATGGACGGCGTCCTGGCTTGTTCCCGCTCGGGCCGATTTGGCCTCCTGTCGGCGGAGGCGCTCCCCTGATCGTTGAAATCTTGGCATACCAGATACCAGAGTGTCAACGATGCCCGCTCCGGGCGTGACGACATATATCCGATGAGGCAGGGGAGCCGGTTCCTTCACCGGGCATGGCACTCCGGTGATGTCCGATAGCCAGGCGAGCAGCACGAACGAGCGATGCTGGAGCGCCGGCGAGATGCCGGCGCCGGACCATCTATCTTCATATCTTCGAGGTTAGGCTCAGGCCGCCGTTGTGCTCCAGCCCAGCCGCCGCGTCGCCCAATCCACGCCGGCAGTGACAACAAATCCCGCGCAGACGGCCAATGCGTCGACGATGAAATCCTCCAGCCGCGCGTGCCGGCCCGGCGCCCAGAACTGCAGTAACTCAAGCACGCCGGTTGCGACCACCGCGACCACCGCCGTGCGCCGCCGATTTACGTTATAGGCGAGGCCGAACGCGAGCCCGACCAGTATGAAGGCGAAGGCGTGCTCGCCGTCCTGACCGAGGTGGGAGTGCGGCCGCAAGCTGGCCGGCCCGACTGTGGCGAAGGTGACGGCAGCGGCCAAAAGCCAGGCGGTAATCCTGAGGATGATTGTCATCCGCCCGGAATAGCACGTTTTACCGGTTCAAGGTCGATCTCTCACAAGAACGTGCAAGCCTGTGTGGTTAACGCGAAAGCCTGTAATGCTCGCCGAGGCCGAGTCATGGTGAGGCGGTTCCTGCTGGCGGCCCCGTCAGCCATCCCGCCAGGCGCCATGAATTTTCCGAGCTGGATTTTCCGAACTGGATTTTCCGAACTGAAGGTCAGCGATCAATGTCGGTCAACAACAAGCGCGTGTTCTACGTCAGATATCTCGCCCATCCGATCTATGCCGATATCCTCAAAGCGCGCCCCGACATACGGCTCGACCGGCTCGAGAACGAAAGCGGCGATGATGTTGCGGCTCCCATCCTGGCGGCGGCGCATGTCTACCAGATCGGCGCTGCGCGTGACGAACTCGCGCCTCACTTCCACGCCAACCGGGAACTGCTGAAGCGCGCGCCGAACCTGTTGCTGGTCTCCAGCAACGGCGCAGGCTTCGATCCGGTCGATGTCGATGCCTGCACCGAGGCTGGCATCGTCGTCGTCAACCAGTCGGGCGGCAATGCCAATTCGGTGGCCGAGCACGTCATCGGGATGCTGCTGACCCTGTCGAAGCGCATCATCGAGGCCGATCGCGCATTGCGGCGCGAGGCCAATGTCAATCGCAACACCCTGGTGGGCACCGAGGCGCAGGGCAAGACCATCGGCATCGTCGGCCTCGGCAATGTCGGCCGCCGCATCGCCGAGCTGTGCCGGGGGCTGCTGCGCATGAACGTGCTGGCCTACGATCCCTATCTCTCGGCTACCGAAATGGCGGCGCGCGGCGGCGAGAAGGTCGAGCTCGACGAGCTGTTGCGCCGTTCGGATTACGTGTCGGTCTCGTGCCCGCTTTCCAGGGATAGTCGCGGCATGATCGGCGCCAGGCAATTCGCGCTGATGCAACCGCATGCTTTTTTCATCACCACCGCGCGCGGTTTCATTCATGACGAGGACGCGCTCGCCGACGCATTGCGCCACAACAAGATCGCGGGCGCCGGCCTTGACGTCTGGGCCAGGGAGCCACCGCCGCCGGATCACCCGCTACTGCAATTCGACAACGTGCTGGCGAGCCCGCACACCGCGGGCGTCACCAGCGAAGCGCGGGAAAACATGGGCCGGATCGCGGCCGAGCAGGTGCTCGGCGCACTCGACGGCAAGCGGCCGCCGCGCATCATCAATCCCGAGGTCTGGCCTGCTTATGTCAAACGGTTCGAAAAGGCGTTTGGTTTCCCGCCGGGTTGAGGAATTGGTGTTGGATAGTTCGTCATGCCCAGCGCTTGTCCAGGGGCTTGTCCCGGGCATCCACGACTTAGCCGCGTAAAGTCAGAAAAGACGTGGATGGCCGGACAAGCCCGGCCATGACGGAAAATGGGACCGCCAGGATTCGTCCCATTTATCCTTATTTTCCCGCAGAAGATTTCTTCCGTTGTCAGCCTCGCGGCGGCAACAAATCACTACCGCCGGCCGCGAAGGCGATGGCCGTGTTGCTATTTTCGCCGCGCTCTCGACAGTTCCAGGCGTCGTGGTCACACTCAGACCGCGCGGGGCTCGTTCGTGGACCGAGCTTCGGCGCAGCAGGAATCTACGCCATGCAACGACTGGCAGCCATCTCGTTCTGGAGCGCACCGTCGCGGTTCGCGCGTCATCTGGCGCGGTTCGTTGCGATCGCGGCCGCCAGCCTGCCGGAAGTCGGCGTCTGAAACACCCTCACCGATGCCGTCGATATTTTTGACGCTACGTGCCGTGGGCGGCGCGGTTTCGCGGCTTCGCTCTCAGACCAGCACCGGCGCGCGAACGCGGCCGGCATTGCCGAAGACGCTCAGGTAACGTGCGACCTCCGACTCCTCGCCGGTGGCCTTTTCCGGATTGTCCGATAGCTTGACCGCCGGTCGGCCGTCGACGGACGTCACCTTGCAGACGATCGAGATCGGATCGAGATCGGCCGATCCATCCGGCGCGCAGCCGATGAAATCATTGGTGAGATTGGTGCCCCAGCCAAAGCTGAGCCGGACCTTGCCGGCGAAGTGATGATAGGCTTCCTCGATCGAGCCGACATCCATGCCGTCGGAAAACACCAGCAGCTTTTCCCGGGGATCCTGGCCTTTCTGTTTCCACCATCGAATGATCTCCTCGCCCGAGGTGATCGGCGGCGCGCTGTCGGGCCGGAAGCCGGTCCAGTCCGCGACCCATTCCGGCGCGTCACGCAGGAATGCGGTGGTGCCGAAGGCGTCGGGCAGCGCGATCAGGAGATTGCCGCCATAGGTATGGCGCCATTGGTCGAGGACGCGATACGGCGCAGAGCGCAGTTCCTCGTCATCGCGCGCCAGCGCGGCGGCCACCATCGGCAATTCATGCGCATTGGTGCCGATCGCCTCGAGATCGTTGTCCATCGCCAAGAGGACATTGGAAGTGCCGGTAAAGCAGGGACCGAGGCCTTCCTTGACCGCCTCGACGCACCAGCGTTGCCACAGGAAGCCGTGACGGCGGCGCGTGCCGAAATCGGAAAGCCGCAAGCCATCGAGCTTGCGCAGGCGCTCGACCTTGGTCCAGAGCTTTGCCTTCGCACGGGCATAAAGCACGTCGAGCGCGAACCGCCCCAATCCCTTGGTGACCTGGCGCGAACGCAATTCGTTGAGGATGGAGAGCGCGGGAATCTCCCACATCGTGGTATGGGTCCACGGCCCGTGAAAATGCAGTTCATATTGGCCGTCGACCTTGCGTAGTTCGTATTCGGGCAGCCGAAAGTCGATCAGCCAGTTGATGAAGTCCGGCGGGAACATCTGGGTCTTGCCGTAGAAGGTGTTGCCGGCCAGCCAGATCAATTCCTTCTTGCTGAAGCGAATGCTGCGGGCATGGTCGAGCTGGGCGCGCAGTTCGCTTTCGTCGATCACCTCGGCGAGCCGGACATGGCGGCTGCGATTGATGACGGAAAAAGTGGTGTGGGTGTCCGGATAGAATTCCCGGATCATCGGCATCATCAACAGCTTGTAGAAATCGGTATCGAGCAGGCTGCGCACGATCGGATCGAGCCGCCAGCCATGATTGTAGGTTCGGGTCGCAATATCGGTAACGGTCATGGGCGAAGCCTATCCCGGCCAAAAGCCTGCAGCTAGGGTGGTCTCGACGGGATCTGGCTGAAGATGTCAGTTGGTCGCCGGCCGAGTTTTCAAATCGCCGATGGCGCCTTGCCTTGGGCAGCGCGGTTGGATCTGCTTTTTGCCGGCACCATGGCCGAGCTCGACGCGCGGCCCGATATCCGCGCCGCGCATCTGTCGCTGTGACGCGAACAGGGTAAAGAACCCTCATGCACATTGGATGTCCATCACTCCGGCAGATCCGCAACGAATGTGGGGACCTCAAGACCGGATTCGGCAAAGAAGGACAGAATCATGGCCTTTGACCAATATTGCTCGATCAGCCATCTGGCGAACCGTTCCTTTGCCCGCGAGAACCCTGCTGTCAGTGTATCGATACTGTCTGGCTTCTTTCCAAAAAGCTCGGCGTTCCACGGACGCGCGTTGAAAAAGTCATGTTCGAGGACCGTTCGTTCCGATACATCATCTCCGTTCGCCTCGTCGCGCCGTGCAAGCACCGCTTCGGAAACTTCTGTAATCAGGGTGAAAAGCCGGGCCTGTTCTATGAGAAGATCCTGTGTGGGAAAAACATTCTCAACCAGAAGGCCCGGAACAAAGTCCCGCGCCAGGGCGGTCGCAAGTTGCATCCATGCATCCTCTGGAGTCCGCGCGGCGATCTTGTAGAAGTCGAACAGCGCCATCCATCGGCCGCGCAATTCCTCAACCTGTGCTGCGTACCATCGCGACCAGATCGGGTGTTCGACTCCTTCAGCGCTTGTGGCAGTGTCAATCCGTTCCAGTAATCCCAGGTCAACCTGCATGGGATTGCTCAACCGTTCAGGAAAATCAGGCGCGCTGTACTCCTCGACGTCGTGAACGAACTTGGTTGCGTCGGGATCCAGAAAAGACGTTTTGTATTTTCCAGTTTTCTGCGCCATGCAATGACTCCTGATATCATCTGACGATCCCGCGATCGCCTGCCCGGACGAAGCCGCGGGATAGGCCCTGCCACCGGCTGGCTGCAATCGCGAGATTGGGCCGGACCTGTTCCGCGCGCGTCCCATGCAACATGGACCAGGAAGGCTGAATGTCAAACGCAGCGATCGGCCTTACGCGATTGTAAATCGCCTCAAGGCTGGCTGAACTGCTTCGAGTCAGGCCGCCGGACGGTCGATTCGACCTCGATGCTGTCGACGCTTCCAATCACGTCTGACGAAAGAGCCTATGTTGGGGATCAAGGCGGCGTCGACGACCTCATTGAGGATGCCGTCAGCCAACGGCACGTTGGATGATTGTCATTAGCTGGCATCATTACACGCGAGATCTTCACGCCGATAGCGCTCTCGTGTGTTTCGAGGCTCGCCGATCGGGCAGGTCACTTCATCGCTAAGCGGCAGGAGACAATCCTGGTGCGTGACATCACGCGTTGCGTCGGTTTCACTCAGTACTTACGCACGGCGGATCGGCGCGATTCTCGGGTCAAGAAAGCGGTTCGCCAGCGATCCTAGTAGGAAAACCAATCCCAACGCGATCAGCAGCAGCCCCGCCCGGGTCGCCATTAATTCCCAGTTGCCCTGGTCCGCGTCCGGCATAGAAGCTGTGGCGGAAGTCGCCGGAGGCACGGAGGCATCAACTGCGTCGCTGCCAAACGACTCCGCTGCCAAAAGCCTCTCGACGTCGACAGGACGCTCCCTGGCCTGCTGGGGTCTGAGCTGATCGCTGATGGGTTCGGTGACGGCCGGTGCCGTTGGTGCCGGCGTCGCGGCCCTGTCAGTGGGCACGGAGGCTGCGTCGACAACCTCGGGCGCGGGATCTGTCGGCGGAAGCGCGTCTGCCGGTGCGGCGCTCAGTAGTTGAGCCCGCGCATCCAGAATCTTCTCTTTATGCAGCGTCGCCTCATTTTCCGCAGGAGGCACAACAGGTCGCTTCGCGGCATGATGATGGACTTGCTTCTTCATCGATACATTTGCTTGGTCGGTCGGGAACCAGCATCTCCGATGACCGTCGAGCCGATAAACCCAGTGCTGGCCTGGCGCCGTCGACTTGCCGGGCTGCAGCACACACTCCTCTCGCGTGGGAGCCGGTGGAGCGGCTTCTTTGCTCGAGAGGCTGAACAAGTCAGTCAAGTCAGTTAAGGGGTTTGAAAATGCAGGCGTAGCCGAAAAGCCTGCAAAAATGAGAAAAGCCGATCCCCAACAGCGCCAATGGCTGGACATGGAAACTCTGTTGTTGCGCCCCCACTCTGGACATTTGAACACGACCTGGGTTGCAATGCGACCTCAATTCGGCAAGTTCTGGGAGTTATTTGGGCGGCGAACCGAAACCATTTCGTCGCGAGCACAGCCCGATGATCTGCTCCGGATCGGCGGGCACCCGGTAAGTGGCCCGAGAGCCCGCAGGCCCCGAACGGTCAGACGCTGGAGTCGGACATCAACACGAGGCTGCGCGATCTCGGAAAGGACCATGACCGGATCGACAAGGTTGAGGCCAACAGTCTGCGAGTCCGGATCGAACCCCAGGCAGACTGCTTGGCCGGAGTCCGGGCAAACCGAACCGAAGAAAAGTGGAAAATTTAATGAGCCTGGCAACTATTTATCAGTTGTAACTTCGCCGGGTCAAAGTTCGTGGACTGGATTGACAAGCGACAGACCTTTCCAGCTTATTATATATGGACGAATATAGCGAGCCGCTTTGCGCCTGGTGAATTTATCGAATGAGGCGAGCGGTGGAGATCAGCGGGCCGATACCGGGGACGCTCATGAACCGACGGCAGTTATTTCCTTCTCACCAGTCTGGTCGATCTCGCGGGCGCGAAGTTGCCTGGCGTGCCTCTCCGAGAGCTGCTGGTAGCGATTCTGCTGTAGGACAGGCAATGCTCGATCAGGTCCATGGCACCAGGCCCCGTCTGCGAGCAAGGGAGTCTCCGAAACGCGCAGCTTAGAGCTATTGTCGGCTCGCACCTGCAAATGTGTAAGCCAGTTCACACATCAAGCTCAAAAATGCATTTACGATGCCCTCATGGGAGGTTCGCATGTTCGGTTCAGAAGTCACGCTTCTGCTTCGCACTGTATTGAACGAGGTTTGCGCCGGCTTGGCTGAACATGAAACCGAAAAGAAGGCGCTTGTTGCCTCCAAAATACTTGAAAGCGCCTCGAAGGGCGAACGGGACGCTGAAGCGTTGAGATCGGTTGGGCGTCAGGCACTTCTGGCTGCCGCTTGATGTGGAATTAGCTGTGACCCTCGGTCGCAGAGCCGGCATCACCTATGACGGCCGGCGATTTTCAATTTCTAAAGGTACGCCATCAGCCCGACCGATGAGGCCGTCAGAGATACAAGCGCGGCGCCCAGGATCATCCAAAGCGTGTCGAACTTCGTCGTCAGCAGCAATATGAAGCAAATAACGGCGATTGCCCAGGTGATGGCGCCGGTCAGGCCGTCTCGGCCGAGCGGGATCGCCGCCGCGAGCAGCAGTCCTGCGCTGGTGATTACGATGGTCTGCAACACGGACCGCACACGCGGATGCTGCATCCGGCGGCCGACGAAGTGAACCATCGGAATGATGAGCAGCGCGGGCGTGATCATCGCGAGCCAGCCCGCGACGGCCCCCGGCAGGCCGCCGGCGAAGTATCCGACGCTAACGACGTATAGCCCGACGGGGCCGGGCGAACTGCGGGTGATAACGACCGCTTCGTTGAGCTGCTCGTTGGTGAGCACGTGGTAGTGATCCACCAGCGATTCCTGAATAACCGGTAGCGAGGCCAGGCCGGCGAAGGCCGTGACGGTGCCTTTCAGGAGCAAGAGGTACAGATGACCGATGTTCATGATGATGCCGAGAGCAAGAAGCCGATGACGACGGCGAGCAACAGGACGTCGATAGGAGAGATGCCGGCGAACGTGTGGAGCGCGAAGGCCGTAGCGCCTATCAGAACGGCACGGATACGGTTTCCAGGCCGGAAATGCGGGTGAGCAATGGTCCAGACGGTTTTGACCGTCACCGCGACGGCAGCAGCGATCGCCCCTTTGATCGCCGCCTGCGCGAAGGGGTTCTCCTGCCACTCGGCGAACAGGGCGGTGATGATCACCACGAACAGCGTGCAGGGGATCGAGGCCGCCAGCAGCGCCACGATCGCGCCGGTCCAACGCCTCAGGCCCCAACCGATTCCGGTGCAGAAGGCGAGCAGGTTGGTACCGGGCGTGAGCCGGCCAAGTGCAAAGGACAGCCCAAACTGTTCCTCGCTCACCCAACCACGCTTGCCGACGATCTCGCCATGGATGACCGCGGTGGTGGCGCTGCCGCCGCCGAGTGTAAAGTTGGCGTAGCGGACGAAAACGTCTGCTATCTGCCCGACGGAAGGCCGCTCGTCCTGCAGATCAGCGACGGGAGCGCCGTGGTTGAGGTCGTGCGCCATGAGGTCAACTCCCGATATAGCGTCGAGGCTATATCGGGAACCATACGCCGGTGGGCCGTCCGGTCAAGGTTCTTTTTGGGCGGCGAGGCCTGCGAGGTTCGCGAGGTCGCGCGCAATCGCGCTTCGCGCCTTCTTCTCCATGCGCCGGTAGGAATCCAAAACCTTGCGCCCGGTGGCGGTCAACCGGGCTCCGCCGCGTGAATTGCCGCCTTTCGCCGACACCACCACCGGCTCGCTGAAGTAAGTGTTCATTGTATCGATGAGGTACCAGGCGCGCTTGTAGCTCATTTCCAAGCGCCGGCCGGCCGCCGCGATCGAGCCTGTCTCGTCGATAGCCTGCAACAGAGCGGCCTTGCCCGGTCCAAGCAGAGTCTCGGGATCAAGGTTGATGCGTAGTTCGATTTCAGGGGCACGGGTCATTCGGCCATCCGCTCGGTCAGGATCAGGCAGTTTACATCGAAAAGCGTTTCACGGGTCATACCGGCCTTGCCGTTGCGGCAATTCGCGAACTGTTCGGGAGCGTGCCAGATGAAACCAGACAGGATGGCGATGCCGATGCCGGTCACGCGAAGACAGCGATGGCGATTCGGGAGCGGATGTCGCGTCCCATC
>JAGXAF010000133.1 GCA_018971675.1 Bradyrhizobium sp. | reverse complement strand
CTCACGCGAAAGACGTCGTGATGTTTTTCGGCGCTACCACGGCGTTTTTCGCCGCCACCGTCGGCCTCGTGCAGAACGACATCAAGAGTATCATTGCCTATTCGACCTGTTCGCAGCTCGGCTACATGTTCGTGGCAATGGGGGCGGGGGCCTATTCGGTCGGCATGTTTCATCTGTTCACCCACGCCTTCTTCAAGGCGCTGATGTTCCTGGGCTCGGGCTCGGTGATCTATGCGATGCACCACGAGCAGGACATCCGCAATATGGGCGGGCTTTGGCGCAAGATTCCCTTCACCTTCTTCGTGATGTGCATCGGCACCATGGCGCTGACCGGAGTGCCGTTGTTTGCCGGCTATTTCTCCAAGGATGCGATCATCGAGTCTGCCTACGTCTCGCACAATCCGATGGCAGACTACGGTTTCCTGGCGACAGCGTTCGCCGCCGGACTGACCGCGTTCTACTCCTGGCGCCTGATCTTCAAGACCTTCTTCGGCGAGCCGCACGACGAGGAACATTACGAGGCGGCGCATGAGAGCCCGCTCACGATGCTGATCCCGCTTGGCATTCTCGCCGCCGGATCGATCTTCGCGGGTTTTCCCTTCAAGGAGCTGTTCGCCGGCAACGGCGTGGAGGAGTTCTTCCGCGATTCGCTGAAGATGCATCCGCATATCATCGAGGGCATGGAAGACATGCCGCAATGGGCCAAGCTGTTGCCGACTGCCATGATGGTGATCGGCACCTATCTGTCCTACGTCTTCTATATCGGCAGGCCATATCTGCCGGTCACGCTCGCTCGCGAGCATCCGATGCTTTACCAGTTCCTGCTCAACAAATGGTATTTCGACGAATTGTACGACTTCATCATCGTACGCCCGACGAAGTGGCTCGGGCGCTTCCTGTGGAAGTTCGGCGACGGCTATATCATCGACGGCTTCGGTCCTGACGGCGTCTCCGCGCGAGTACTTGACATCACCCGCAAGGCGGTGCGCCTGCAAACCGGCTATCTCTATCACTATGCCTTTGCCATGCTGATCGGGGTTGCGGGATTGATCACCTGGTTCATGTCCGGCGCAGGAGGCCAGTGATGACCACCTGGCCCATCCTTTCCGTCGTCACCTTCCTGCCGAGCTTCGGCGCGCTGTTGATCTATGTCATTCGCGGCGATGACGAGGCGGCGCAGCGCAATGCGCGCTGGATTGCGCTATGGACCACGCTGGTCACGCTTGCCGTATCGCTGATCCTGGTCGAGCGGTTCGACCCCTCGCAGGCGGATTTCCAGTTTGTCGAGAAGGCGACGTGGCTCGCCGGCGCCGGCACCTACCACATGGGTGTTGACGGCATTTCGCTGCCGTTCGTGATCCTGACCACCGCGATACTGCCATTCTGCATCATCGCCAGCTGGAGGTCGGTGACGATCCGGGTGCGCGAATATATGATGGCGTTCCTGATCCTGGAAACGCTGATGGTCGGCACTTTCTCCGCGCTCGACCTGGTGCTGTTCTATCTGTTCTTCGAGGGCGGCCTGATTCCGATGTTCCTGATCATCGGGGTGTGGGGCGGGCCCCGCCGTGTCTACGCCAGCTTCAAGTTCTTCCTCTACACGCTGCTGGGTTCGGTGCTGATGCTGCTGGCGATCATGGCGCTGTACTGGAATGCCGGTACTACCGATATCCCGACCTTGATGCACACCACGGTCCCGCGCAGCCTGCAGACCTGGGCGTGGCTGGCGTTCTTTGCGTCGTTCGCGGTCAAGATGCCGATGTGGCCGGTTCACACCTGGCTGCCGGACGCGCATGTCGAGGCGCCCACCGCCGGTTCGGTGATCCTGGCCGCGATCCTCTTGAAGATGGGTGGTTACGGCTTTCTGCGGTTCTCGCTGCCGATGTTCCCGCTGGCCTCGCATGATTTCGCGCCGTTGATCTATGGCCTGTCGGTCATTGCGATCATGTACACCTCGCTGGTCGCACTGATGCAGGAGGACATGAAGAAACTGATCGCCTATTCGTCGGTGGCCCATATGGGCTTTGTCACGATGGGCATTTTTGCCGGCACCATGCAGGGCGTTGCCGGGGGCGTGTTCCAGATGATCTCGCACGGCATCGTCTCGGGCGCGCTGTTCCTCTGCGTCGGCATTGTCTACGACCGGATGCACACGCGTGAGATCGCGGCCTATGGCGGCCTGGTCAACCGGATGCCGCTCTATGCGCTGGTGTTCATGGTGTTCACCATGGCCAATGTCGGCCTGCCGGGCACCTCGGGTTTCGTCGGCGAGTTCATGACGCTGCTCGGCACGTTCAAGGTCTCGCTGCCGACCGCCTTCTTTGCCACCACCGGCGTGATTTTGTCCGCCGCTTACGCGCTGTGGCTCTATCGCAAGGTTGTGTTCGGCGCGCTGGTGAAGCCGTCGCTCGCCAGCATCAAGGACCTGACGTTGCGCGAATGCCTGACGCTGGTGCCGCTGGTGGCGCTGACGATCCTGTTCGGCGTCTATCCCAAGCCGGTACTCGACATGTCGGCGACGTCGGTGCAGCAACTCGTAACCAATTACAGCCACGCGCTGACCACCCAGGCAGCCCTGCTGTTGCAGTGAAAGTACAGGTTAGGACGACGTGATGAAGTTCCAAAGTGCAGGTTATCAGTTGCTGCCCGTGCTGCCGGAACTGGTGCTGGGCGTCGGCGCCATGGTGCTGCTGATTGTCGGGGTCTATCGCGGCCCGCAGATCACGAGGCTGGTCACGGCGCTGGCGGCCTGCCTGCTGATCGTCGTCGGCACGCTGGAAGTGATGCTGCCGGCCGGAAAGCTCATCACCTTCGGCGGTAGTTTCATTGTCGATGACTTCGCCCGCTTCCTGAAAATCCTCGCGATCATAGGCTCGACTGCAACCCTGGTCCTGTCGGCGGAATTTCTCGCCGATCCGTCGCGCCGCATTTTCGAATACGCCATCCTGGTGCTGCTCTCGACCTTGGGCATGATGGTGCTGATCTCGGCCGGCGACCTGATCATGCTCTATCTCGGGCTCGAGATGATGTCGCTGGCGCTTTACGTGGTCGCGGCGAGTAACCGGGACGACGTCAAGTCCACCGAAGCCGGCCTGAAATATTTTGTCCTGGGCGCGCTGTCGTCCGGAATGCTGCTCTACGGCGCCTCGCTGATCTATGGTTTCACCGGCACCGTTAGTTTTGCCGGGATCGCGGCAGCCGTGAAGACCGGCAGCATCGGCCTCGTGTTCGGCCTCGTGTTCCTGCTCGCCGGGCTTTGCTTCAAGGTCTCCGCGGTGCCGTTCCATATGTGGACGCCTGACGTCTATGAGGGCGCGCCGACGCCGGTGACAGCATTCTTTGCCTCCGCGCCGAAGGTCGCGGCGCTTGCGGTGTTCACCCGCGTGGCGCTGACCGCATTTTCGGGCATCGTGCCGCAATGGCAGCAGATCGTGATATTCGTCTCGATCGCCTCGATGGCGCTGGGTTCGTTCGCCGCCATCGGACAGAAGAATATCAAGCGGCTGATGGCCTATTCCTCGATCGGTCATATGGGCTTTGCCCTCGTCGGGCTCGCGGCGGGCACCGCTGAGGGCGCGCAGGGTGTGCTGATCTATATCGCGATCTATGTGGCGATGACGCTCGGCAGTTTTGCGGTGATCCTGACCATGAAGCGCAACGGTCAGCACGTCGAAAACATCAGCGATTTTTCCGGCCTGTCGCGTACCAATCCGCTGTTGGCCTTCTTCTTCGCGATGTTGCTGTTCTCGCTGGCGGGCATTCCGCCGCTGGCAGGCTTCTTCGCGAAATATTTCGTGTTCGTGGCGGCTATCAAGGGCGGCCTGTTCACGCTGTCGGTGATCGGCGTGCTCACCAGCGTGGTAGGCGCGTTTTACTATCTCAACATCGTCAAGGTGATGTATTTCGACGAGCCGCTCGCCGAACTCGACCCGGTGCGGGGTGAGTTGAAAGCGGTGCTGGCGATCGCGGGCCTCTTCAACATGTTGTTCTGGGCCTATCCGGGCCTTCTGGTCAGCACCGCGACGGCCGCGGCGAAGTCGCTTTTCTAGGCACGATCCCGAAACGTGGATCCCGGTTTTCGGAGAACATCATGCCCAGGCAAAAACATCGGTGTTCCGACGGTTGCGGTAAGGCCGGATCTGCCTGATGGCATTTTCGCTCGGTCCACGGGCCATATCGGCGGGCTACCGGCTCGCGGCGTTCGACCAGATTGGCTCGACCAACACCGAAGCGATGTCATGTGCCCGCGACGGGGTGAGCGGGCCGATGTGGTTCGTGACCTCCGAGCAGACGGCGGGACGCGGGCGGCGGCATCGACCCTGGATCGCCCCGCGTGGTAACCTTGCCGCCAGTGTCCTCGAGGTAATCGACGTTTCGCCCTCGATCGCCGCGACCTTGGGATTTGCCGCCGGACTCGCACTTGAGGTGGCGCTGCGGAAGGTCAGTATCGAGACATCGCTGCGCCTGGCCGGATCGGATCAGATGAAGTTTTTCCTGAAATGGCCGAATGATGTACTGGCCGGCCGGCAGAAGCTCGCAGGCATCCTGTTGGAAGCCGAGGCGGTGGCCAGCGGCCGGCTCGCCGTGGTGGTCGGGATCGGCGCCAACGTCGTTGCGGCGCCCGAGGGTACCTCAATGCCAGCGACGTCGTTGGCGGCGCTCGGCATCCGGATCAGCGCGCAGGAATTGTTCACCGAACTGTCAGACGCCTGGGCCGAATTGCGCGGCATCTGGGACAACGGCCGGGGCTTTGGCGAAATCCGGCAGCGCTGGCTTGCGCGCGCGGCCGGACTTGGCGAGAAGGTCGCGATCCATACCGGCGGCACCACTGTGGAGGGAACGTTCGATACGCTCGATGAGGCCGGCTGCATGATCGTTCGAACCGCCGAGGGCAGGCGGGTCGCGATTGCGGCTGGAGACGTCTACTTCGGCGAGGCCGCCTCTACGGGGGCAACCTGATGGCGCGGCCGGACGAATTGACATTCGCGCCGCTCGGCGGTGTCGGAGAGATCGGCATGAACCTGTCGGTCTATGGGCTCGGCAACCGCCACCAGGGGTCATGGCTCGCGGTCGATCTCGGGGTGTCCTTCGGCGACGAGGAGCACCTTCCTGGCATCGATCTGATCCTGCCCGACATCCGTTTCCTGGAGAAGGAACGCAAGAACCTGGTCGGTCTGGTGCTGACCCACGCCCACGAGGACCATTTTGGCGCCATCATCGACCTCTGGCCGAAACTCCAATGTCCGATCTACGCGACCAGGTTCAGCGCCGCCTTGTTCGAAGCCAAATGCGCCTCCGAGCGCGACCCGCCGAAGATCCCGGTCACCGTGGTGCCGTCGGGCGGCCGTATCGACCTTGGCCCGTTCAATGTTGAATTCATTCCGGTGGCGCATTCGATTCCGGAATCCCATGCGCTGGCGATCCATACCTCCGTTGGCACCGTGCTGCACACCGGCGACTGGAAGATCGACCCGACCCCGATCATCGGCCCGCCGACGGATGAGCGGCGTTTGCGTGAACTCGGCGATGCCGGCGTGCTGGCGCTGATCGGCGACTCCACCAACGCGGTGCGGGACGGCCGTTCGCCGTCGGAGACGGAAGTCGCCAAGGCGATCGCCGAACTGGTCAAGGCTGCGAAAGGCCGCGTTGCGGTGACTACCTTTGCCTCCAACGTCGCGCGGCTGCGCGCTGTTGCCGACGCCGCGCGCCTCGCTGGTCGCGAAGTCGTGGTGGTCGGCCGCGCCATGGAGCGCGTGGTGCAGGTAGCGCGGGAAACCGGTCATCTCGACGGCGTGCAGGATTTCCGCGGCGCGGATCTTTACGGACATTTCCCGCCCGACAAGGTGCTGGCGCTCTGCACGGGAAGCCAGGGCGAGCCGCGCGCAGCGCTGGCCCGTATCGCCAATGACGATCATCCGCAGGTCACGCTCAACAAGGGCGACCGCGTGATCTTCTCCTCTCGCACCATCCCCGGCAACGAGAAGGCGGTTGGCAGCATCATCAACGGGCTGGTGTCGCAAGGCATCGAGGTCATCACCGATCGCACCGATCTCGTGCACGTCTCCGGCCATCCGCGCCGCGACGAATTGCGCGACATGATCTCCTGGGTGCGCCCGCAGCTTGTGATCCCGGTCCATGGCGAAGCGCTGCATTTGTCCGAGCACGCCCGGCTAGCGCGGTCCGCCGGCGTACCCAGGGTGCTGGTCTGCCGCAACGGCGATCTGGTCAAGCTCGGACCGGGCGATCCCGCCGTGATCGATGAACTGCCCTCGGGGCGGCTGTTCAAGGACGGTTTGATCCTGGAAGACTCGAAGTCGCGCGCAGTGGTCGAACGGCGCAAGATGGGATTTTCAGGCTGCGTCTTTGTCGCCATAGCGGTCACCGAAAAGGGCGAACTGGTCGACGATCCCGAGGTTGATCTCGTTGGCATACCTGAAAAGAACGGCGCGGGCGAGGTGATCGACGACATCGTATTCGACGTGGTGGTCTCGACCGCGGAGGGATTGCCGCGTGCCCGACGGCGCGATCCCGATGCGCTGGCCGAGTCGGTACGCCGCGCGGTGCGGGCCGCGGTCAACGAGCAGTGGGGCAAGAAGCCGCTGTGCTACGTTCACGTTCTGACGGTTTAGGGCATGATCAGGAAAAGCCGGAGCCGGTGTCCCCCGAACAGACGTGGCGTGGGGGCCCGGTGTCCCTGATCTAACGGGAAGATGATCGATGGGCATGATGCAACGTCGTTGAAGCATGCCAGGGAATAGAGTAGGAACGGCGATGCTTGGCCGGCTTAATCATGTTGCGATCGCAGTCGGGGATGCCGAGAAGGCCGCCAAAATCTATGGCGCTGCCTTCGGCGCCGACATTTCCGAGGCAGTGCCGCTGCCGGAACACGGCGTTGTGACCGTGTTCGTGACGTTGCCCAATACCAAGATCGAATTCATCCAGCCGCTCGGCGAGGCATCGCCGATCGCCAGGTTTCTCGAGCGTAATGCCGATGGCGGCATTCACCACATCTGCTACGAGGTGCCGGATATCATCGCTGCGCGTGATACCCTGATCAAGGAGGGTGCGCGGGTACTTGGCGACGGCGAGCCCAGGATCGGCGCTCATGGCAAGCCGGTGCTATTCTTGCATCCGAAGGATTTTTCCGGCGCATTGGTCGAAATCGAACAGGCTTGAATTCCATGGTCTATACAATCTCTACCGCGTTCGCGATCTACTTTGTAATCTGGTGGATCACACTGTTCCTGACCTTGCCGTTCGGCGTGCGCAGCCAGCACGAGGACGGTGAGGGTGCTCCCGGCACCGACCCCGGCGCGCCGATTGCAACTCTAATGGGCCGCAAGGTGATCTGGACCACGGTGATTTCAGCGGTGTTTTTTGCGATCGCGTGGTTTGGCAATAGCGCCGGATATCTCACCACCGAACGATTGTCGCGGCTGATGGGGTTCTGATCGCCGCGTGCTCCAGGCATGCAATGACCTTTCAAAGGATCGTTATGCCGGATTCTGTTGGGAGCTTTCGGCAGAGGAAACCTGACGCGGCAAGGCATCGATGTCACGCGTCTCAATTCAATGGCGGTGGCACACCGTTGTTCATGCCGCATATAACGAGGCGGCTCATTCGCACAAGCGTGAGGGCCATCCGTAGCGTGTTGCGGGCTCGTCAACGCGCATCATGACGCGGCCTTGGCGTTGCGCAAAAATTGGTGTTGCGCAAAAAAGAGCGGGGCAAGCAAAAAAAAGAGCGGGGCAAAAAGCCCTGCTCAAAAAATTGTGTCGACCCTGTTTTCCCCCCGTAAAATTCAGATTTGATATTGATTGGCGGGGCGACGCTGCTTGTGCGCGTCAGGGCTCCTCCCGAGACTTGGACCAACAGACTTCGACCTCACGGCCAGCCTGAGGCCGTATTGGTAGACCATCTTTTTCGTCATGTCATTAATTTCAGCAACGATTTTTCAGAATTCGAGCGCCGGCGAAATGATGGGCGTTTGGCCAACCTCGAATTTCATTTCGTTGGGCTACGAGCGACTTTTCGGAAGTGGGACCAAACCCATAAAGACTAGGGGTGAGCGTACCAGCCCTCGCGGGTTATTCCGTGGAACCTACAATATATTGCTGGGCTCCGATCTGGACCTTGGACTCTCTCTGCTGATAATCAGGACGGTGTGGCGCGACGTTGCGCTCGGCTCGTTACAGCCGCCAACGCGAAGGAATATCCCATGAGGTCTATCGTTCAAACGCTTGCTTCCGTCCTCTTCGTCGCGCTCCTTTGCGCTGCGCCTGCGCGTGCCCAGGAGGTCAAGGCCGGCGATCTCGTGATCACCCAGGCATGGACCCGCGCCACGCCGAACGGCGCCAAAATCGGCGGCGGATATCTCACCATCGAGAACAAGGGTTCGACGCCGGACCGGCTGCTCGGCGGGTCGACCGATGCCGCGGGCAGGGTCGAGGTTCACCAGATGACGACGAAGGACGGCGTGATGACCATGCGCCCGCTGGGCGATGGACTGACCATCGATCCCGGCAAGACCGTGAAGTTGGCGCCCGGAGGTTATCACCTGATGATGTTCGACCTGAAGAACCCGCTGAAACAGGGAGATACAGTTCCGGTCACGCTCAAATTCGAGAAAGCCGGCGAAGTGAAGGTTTCGCTCGCGGTGCAGGGAATTGGTGCACAGGCACCCGGCAACGCCGCGCCCGGCGGGGCCATGATGAAGAAGAAGATGTGAGACAGGGTCGGGAAGATGGTGGGGGGCGGCGGCAAGCCGCCGGACGATTTCCAGGATGAATTCGTCGTCAGCGCCTGATCTGACCGGCGGCCAAAGCAGACACTTATACCTTTCGGTCGCGCGGGAATGCGCGCAGCGGGGCAGCCGCTGGACCGACATTCCCGCCGGTCACAATCGGCAGCAACGGCTTTGTGATGCAGCCGCCTCCGGGTGTTCTGCCAAAAGCGAATTGTGACGCGTTTGTGCCTCAATCGGCCGCTCCATAAGGCCCGGCCAGCCAGAAAATCCCGCCGTCGAGCCACGGCCCGAATGGCTTTGGCGGCTCCCAACCCTTGTGTTTTCCGGTCCGATCCGGTTTCACTGCTGGCCTTCCTGTCCAACCGATTCCTTGAGTGTCCCCATGCGGCTATCGCGGTTTTTTCTGCCCATTCTTAAGGAGAATCCGAAGGAGGCCGAGATCGTGTCGCATCGCCTGATGCTGCGCGCGGGCATGATCCGGCAGGAGGCCGCTGGCATCTATGCCTGGCTGCCGCTCGGTTTCCGGGTGCTGAAAAAGATCGAGCAGATCGTTCGCGAGGAACAGGACCGCGCCGGCGCGCTCGAACTGCTGATGCCGACGCTGCAACTGGCTGATCTCTGGCGCGAAAGCGGCCGCTACGATGCCTATGGTCCGGAGATGCTGCGCATCACCGAC
>JAGXAF010000132.1 GCA_018971675.1 Bradyrhizobium sp. | reverse complement strand
ATCAGTCAGTCGCTTAATGAGCACACACTAGAACTCGCTGTGCCCCTGCGGATCGACCAGGCGGTTGATCCGTTGCGCGGCGGCCATCGCGAAGCGGATGGTCATCTGCTTGCGGGTCGGCGCCGGCAAGCGATGTTCCGGCGCGTCGCAATGCATGTGGGCACCATAGGCGTCAGCAACGATCAAGCCGGTCTCGGCGGGAAAAATCTCGCATGGCAGATCCCGCGTGAAGGCAAAGAACAGCCGGTCGCAATGCGCGCGGTATTCATGCCATTTCCGGTCGGCCCGCAAATCCTCGACCGAGGATTTGATCTCGACGATCCAGATCTCGCCGTGCTCGTTCAGCGCCACCAGATCGGCGCGCCGCCCTGACGGCAATGGCAGCTCGCTGACGCAGGAAAATCCCAACGATCGCAACAGCCTTGCGGTGCCGCGCGCGATCGCCAGGGCCGTCTCCGACTGGCGACCGTCCGAGGGAGGTACGAGATGGACCTGGCGCGCGCGCGATTCCATAAGGGTCAGCATAGAGCGCCGACGGCAAAGGTGGAAAGCGGTTTTGCCGCGGCGAGCCAAATCCGCGGGAACCTGACGGGAGAACGTCTGGGCCGCGGCACCTGCGACTTAATTTTGCTTGGCGGGCCCACAAAAATCGGCATTGTGCGGCGATGACCCAGGATGCCAGGAGCGAAACCGAGACCACGTCGAAAGCGGGCGCCGTCATCATTCCGGTGACGCTGTTCGAGCAGAACTGCACCCTGCTCTGGTGCGAGGCCAGCAAAAAGGCGGTGGTGATCGATCCCGGCGGCGACGTGCCGAAGATCCTGCGGGCGATCGAGCAATCCAACGTCCATGTCGAGAAAATCTGGCTCACGCACGGCCATATCGATCATGTCGGCGGCGCGGCCGAATTGCGCGACACGCTGAGGGTGCCGATCGAGGGCCCGCATCTCAACGACAAGTTCCTGCTTGACCATGTCGTATCGAGCGGTGCGCGGTTCGGCATGACCGGCGTGCGCGATTTCACGCCGGATCGCTGGCTCAACGAAGGCGATCAGGTCTCGATCGGCGAGTTGACCTTCGACATCCTGCACTGTCCCGGCCATTCGCCTGGCAGCGTGGTGTTCTACAACAAGGAATTGCGTTTCGCCCATGTCGGCGACGTCCTGTTCAACGGCTCGGTCGGACGCACCGATCTGCCGGGCGGCAGTCACGAAACCCTGATCAAGTCGATCACCGGGAAGCTGTTGCCGCTCGGCGACGATATCAGCTTCATCTGCGGCCATGGCGCCGGCTCAACGATCGGCCAGGAGCGAATGACCAACCCGTTCCTCACCGGCAGGATGTGACGACTGGCCGGTGACTCCGGTCGAGCCGGTCGCCACGACCCGCGCGCTGATTCAGCGCGATACCATCGCGCGTATCCTCCGCGACAAATTGTCGAGGTCGAACGGCTTGGTGATCATTTCCATGCCCGGCTGCAGAAAGCCGCCAGCCATCGCCACGCTCTCGGCATAGCCGGTGATGAATAATATCTTCAGGTCAGGCCGCGTTTCGCGGGCCTGATCGGCGAGCTGGCGGCCATTCATGCCTGGCAGTCCGACGTCGGTCACCAGCAAATCGATCCGCGGGTTGCCGCGCAGGATCTGCAGGCCCGCCGGCCCGTCGATCGCCTCGAACGCCCGGTAACCCTGCTCGACCAGCATTTCCATGATTACACCGCGCACCACCGGCTCGTCCTCGACCACCAATACGCTCTCGCCGGCGTTGGCGCGTTCGGCGCCTACAGCGGCCGAGAGCGGCTCGCCCGCGCCGGTCTGCCGATGCCGCGGAAGATAAAGCCTGACCGCGGTTCCCTGTCCCGGCATGCTGTCGATCGTGGCCTGACCGTTGGATTGCCGCGCGAAGCCATAGATCATCGACAGCCCAAGCCCGGTGCCCTGCCCGATCGGCTTGGTGGTGAAGAACGGGTCGAAGGCACGCGCCGCCACTTCCGCGCTCATACCCGTGCCGGTGTCGGCGACCTCGATGCAGACATATTCGCCGGGCGCCGGCGCATCGGCCATGGCCTCGTCGAACCGCGTATTGCGAGTGGAGATCACCAGCCTGCCGCCGTCGGGCATGGCGTCGCGCGCATTGATCGCGAGGTTGAGCAACGCGCTTTCCAGCTGATTGGGATCGCACAATGTGGTCCAAAGATCGTCCGACGCCACGATAGCCAGATCGATGGCCTCGCCGATGGTCCGGCGCAGCAGATCCTCCAGCGACACCACGAGCTGGTTGGCATCGACGCTTTTTGGCACCAGCGGCTGGCGGCGCGCAAAAGCCAGCAACCGGTGCGTCAGCGCGGCGGCGCGGTTGGCCGAGGTCATCGCTGCGTCGATGTAGCGCGCGACGTTGTCGAACCGCCCCTGATTGAACCGCGTCTGCAGCAGGTCCAGCGATCCCACGATTCCGGTCAACAGATTGTTGAAGTCGTGCGCGATGCCGCCGGTCAACTGGCCCACGGCTTCCATCTTGTGCGATTGCCGCAGGGCTTCTTCAGTCGCCCGCAACCGTTCGGCCGCAGCCTTCTCCGCCGTGATGTCGCGGGCCACCGCATAGATGTGGTCCCGGTCCGACACGCCGGTCCATGACAGCCAGCGATAGGAACCATCCTTGTGGCGAAAACGGCTTTCGAATTTGAAGGTGGCCTCGCTGCGGCCGAGTTTTTCGACCTGCGCGCGCGTTTTGCCTTTATCGTCGGGGTGCTCCAGCCATTGCGACGTGCGGTTCAGCAATTCCGCCTCGCTCCAGCCCAGCGTCCGGGTCCAGGCCGGATTGACGGTTTTCCAGACGCCGTGGCGATCGGCAACCAGCAACAGATCCTGGGACAGTTTCCAGATCCGGTCGCGCTCGCGGGTCTTTTCCTCGACGCGCTGAGCCAGCGTCGCATTCAGTTCGGAGAGCTGATCGGCCAGGGTACGGTAGCGCTCCTCGCTTTGTCGCAGCGCCTGCTCCGCCAACACCTGTTCGGTGATGTCGCTGTGGGCACCGACCAGCCGCACGGCTCGCCCATCGGCGTCGCGCTCGATCGCGGAGCGAACCGAAATCCAGCGCACCTCGCCGTCGATCGGACGAACGATCCGATATTGCACCGTGTAGTCGCGCATGTTGCTCGCGATCGCATCGCGGAATTTCTTCTCGGTGGCTTTGCGATCGTCGGGATGGATGCGCCGCAGCCAGTCCTCATGCGACTCATGGGTGGCGTCGGGCGGCAACCCGTGAATCGCGCGATATTCCGGTGACCGGCGACTGCGAAAGCCGGTTCGCAGATCGACGTCGAGGCCGCCGATGCGGCCGACCTGGTGCACCCGCGCCAGTTCGGCCTCACGCTCCCGCAAGGCCGCCGCGGCGATATAATCCGTGGTGACGTCGCGGCAGACCACGAGCACGCCGCCGACGCCATCGTCTTCATCGATCGGGCTGAAGCCGTAGGTCCAGTACACCTGCTGCAAGGCGCCGTGGCGCGTCACCGGAACGAGCTGGTTCTCGTGCCAGGTCGCGCCGCCGCCGCTCATCACCTGATCGATTTGCGGGCCAATGATGTGCCAGATTTCGCCCCAGCACTCCCGCCCACCCTGGCCGAGCGCGCCCGGGTGGCGTTCGAGACCCATGGTCTGGCGATAGGCGTCGTTATAGAACTGGATGAGCTGCGGACCCCACCAGATGAACATCGGATGATGGGTGTTGAGCAGCAGCCGTACCGCCGTGCGCAGACTTTGCGGCCAGCTCTCGGGGCGGCCCAGCGGATTTGCCGACCAGTCATAGGCTCGCATCAACGCGCCCATCTCGCCGCCGCCGCCGAGGAAATCCGCTATGTTCGCAGTGGGTACGCTGGTCTTCAACATAAGGGGCGATCGGAGGTCGAGTTCTGCCCGATGAGTTCTGGCTTGCCGATTCAGCCAGCCGAGATGCAATTCAGCCGGAACTTAACCGCCTGTCGCGTCCCGGTAAAACGCGCGGTTCCGGATTTGGTTCAAATTTATTTCCGGAAAAGGGAACAAAATGACGGTTCGCGTCACCGGCGAGAGGGCGAACCGCCGGCCCGGGGTTGCCTGCAAGCGCGCCGCCTGCCCTATTTCATCAGGCCAACCGCCGTCAGCGCCCGAGTAATGATGGCGCCAACATTGATCGCGCGGCGCCGCCGTTGCGGCGGCGGCCCGGCGGGCCGATGCTGCGCCGTAAGCGGCCGCCGCACGGCGGCAACGTCGGGGGTGCGGAGCGGCGCGGGCGACGGCTGCGGTTTGGCAGCGTCGGCCGCGATCGTCGCCGCGGCACGAGGCTGGCTGATGGACTTGGTCAAGCCGAAGAAGTCCGCGATATGATACGACGACGAAATTCCCGCCTCGATCAGGAACGCGCCTTCGGCGCCGTATCGTTCGTCATTGTCGGCGAGGCCAAGCGGGGTGCCATGGGCCATGTCGGTGATGGTGTAGGATTCGACAATGGTCTCGCCGTCCGCATTCCACCACACCTGATGCGGATGGCCGTCGACGGTGCCTTCAAACATCGGAGCCGCCGGCAGGCCATGCACATCGAGCCATTGCTTGACGATCTCGTTGGCGTTGGCGGGATTGACCGTGCGGTCGGCGCTGCCGTGCCATACCGATAATTTTGGCCAGGGCCCCTTATGCGTCGAGGCGCCTCGCACCAGATCGCCCAGTTCGGCGGCCGGGCGCGAGTTCGACTGCAGCATTCCGTTCAGCGCCTCCCGCACATTGCTGGCGACGCCAAAGGGCAGGCCCGCAATGACAGCCCCGGCCGCAAACACTTCCGGATAGGTTGCAAGCATCACCGATGTCATCGCGCCGCCGGCGGAAAGGCCGGTGACGAAGATGCGATGCTTGTCGATGCCGTGATCCCTGACCATCCGCGCGATCATCCGCCGGATCGAGCATGCTTCGCCATGATCGCGCGCGGTGTCTTCCGGATTGAACCAGTTGAAGCAACCCTGCGCATTGTTGGTTCGCCGCTGCTCCGGCATCAGCAACGCAAAGCCATAGCGCTCCGCGAGTGTCGACCAACCGGCACCTTGATCGTAGCCGGCAGCGGTCTGGCCGCAGCCGTGCAGAACGACGACAAGCGGGGCCCCCTGCCCCAACCCGGCGGGCACGAACGACCACATCCCGAGATGGCCCGGGTTGGCGCCAAAGCCCTTGACCTCGGCCAGCGGACTATGGGTCCCCAGCGCGAGGTCGCGCGCGATGTCCAGGCCATTGAATTGATGCAACCTTGACCAACGACGCAGGAATTCGACATTTTTGATCAGAGACAATGGCAACTCCCCCGCGAGAATCTGCAATCCGACTGAAAGCAGATAATTGCTGCATTGCAAAATGAAAGGGCCGTGTGATCCGGTTCCCAAGGAATCTTCTTCGATGGCGGCAGATCGCGATCGCCGCCTTGGACGGCGCCGGGCGAATTCAACCACCGCGAGCATTATCCTCGGGCGGAGATAAGGAACGTCTCGCGAAGAGGTTTGGCGGTCGCCGGCCGCGCGCCAGGCGTATCGAGTTCGGCATCGGCGTTGCTGAACCGACGTTCGATGCGGCCTTAATTTTCCGAACCGCGAGACCCATCAGCGCGCATATCGAGATCCTCGAACATTCGCGCGCGCACTTGCTTTTTCTCCACGTTCGGCCTTGTTTTGGATCGGTTGATCGGGCTCAAATGCCATATGGGGAAATGGATCGACGAATTCCGGCGGGGCTGGCAGGGATTATCTCAACCATCGCCAGTGCTTGGCATCGGGTTTGCGGCGTTCTGCATCCTGTTGTCGACGGTTGTCCGGTGGTGTCTTTCGCTGATCCGTCCGGACGTGTTCTTCACGCCCTATTTCCCGGCCGTATTCTTTGCCACCGCGTTCGGCGGCTTGCGGATCGGGATCGCGACGACGCTGGTTGGCGGCACGCTCGGCGTCGCCCTCAATTTCAGCAACACCTCCGTTGATTTTGCAAGGCTGGCGCTGCTGGTGATCTTCCTCGTGGTATGCGGCCTTACGATATGGGGTGTCGAGCACTATCGCTCCGTCGCCGCACAGCAGCGCGACATCGCCAGGCGGCTGACGCAAGAGGAGGAATATCGCAAGCTTGTAATCGATGAACTGCAGCACCGGCTCAAAAACAAATTGTCGACGGTTCACGCCGTGTTGCATCAGGTGCTGCAGGACCAGCCGAAAATCTGGGCCAGCATCGATCCCCGGATTCGGGCGCTGTCCGCGACCGACGAGCTGATCGCGCGCGTCGATGGCAGCGGCTGTGACATCAAGGATCTGCTGCTGTCCGAACTCGGTCCCTACGGCCATGTCCGCTTTACCCTGAACGGTGGTCCCCTGTTTCTCCCGGCCAAGCTGGCGGTCAGCCTCGCGCTGATCTTCCATGAGCTTGCGACTAATGCGGTAAAATACGGCGCGTTTGCCTCGGCGCGCGGAATGTTGCAGGTGTCATGGTCAATGACGGACGATCGCCTGACCGTCATTTGGGACGAGAACGAAGGTCCCGCGGTCGGGCCGGTCGGAGCGGCCGGATTTGGCACCAAGCTTCTGAATTCCGCGCTCAGGCCGTTCGATGGCAGGACTGAAATCTCATTCCTGAAAACCGGAATCCACTGCACGATACGGTGCCGGGTGCCCGAGAGCTGAACGGCCAACGTTGGCCTGGTCGCGGGATTATTCGTATGGAGATCCGGTTCGATGGGCTATAATCGCGCCCGCAACGATCATTTCAGAGCCATCGCATGCCCGCCGTCTCGCTGCTGCTGAACATCGTCTGGATCCTGTTCGGCGGGCTCTGGATGGCGGTCGGCTGGATGATCGCTGCCGTCATCATGGCGATCACCATTATCGGCCTGCCCTGGGCGCGGGCTGCGTTCAACATCGGCGTCTACAGCCTGCTTCCATTCGGCCAGCAGGCCGTCGACCGCGATGGCGTCACCGGCCAGCACGATATCGGCACCGGGCCGCTCGGCCTGATCGGCAACCTGATCTGGCTGGTGCTGGCGGGCTGGTGGCTGGCATTGGGACATCTCATCACCGCGATCCTGTGGGCCGTCACCATTGTCGGCCTTCCCTTTGCCTGGGCTCATTTGAAACTCGCGGGGCTGGCGCTGTGGCCGATCGGCAAGGTGATCGTGCCTATCTGAAGCGTTTTCGAGCGAAGCATGCCCTCGGACCTGGTCCGTGGGTGGATACCGGTTCGCGTAAAGAAACGCGTCAAAACAAGAATCTGAAGCGGCCATCCTCTATCTGACATTTGCCGGACGTCCCGTCGCGAGGATCGCGGCAATCGATCGATCGCCGCTTGCTTCCAGCGCCGCGATCGCCTGCCGGGCCCACAGATAGGACGATTGAAAAATCTCGGTATGGCGTTCGAACTCGGTGATGCGGATGCCGGGCGGCAGCGGCGGTCGCATCACGTGATCGAGGGGTGCTGCCTGCAACGCGTCGTAGCGCTGGTGCGCGACAAGGCTGCGCCACAACACGTTGATCGCGCTTGGCGCCGCCGGCAGCAACTTCTTGCGGAACGGCAGCAGCATGGCCGCGGCAAGTTCGAGCCGGCCGGGCAGCGACGCATAATCGACATCGAACGTCTCGGTCGCGGGATCGCCGAAATGCACCACCAGATTGGGGCCGCTCTTGAGCTGGTGCATCGGCGCCAGCGGAACATTGTCGATCAGGCAGCCGTCAACCAGCATCGTTCCCTCGCTGGTATAGAACGGCGGCAACAGGCCGGGGATCGCGCTCGATGCGCGCACCGCCTGCCACAAAGGTCCCGACCGGATCAATTCAAGACTGTGGCTGGAGAGATTGGTCGCAACCGCGGCGAACGGCCGCCAGCAATCCTCGATCCGGCAATGCGCGCCATATTGTTCGGCGAGCGCGCGGTCGAACGCCTTGTGATCGAGCAGCGCATAGCGCGGCCAGGTCGGCCGCCGGAAGCTGCGCGCCTTGACAAAAATCTCGTGCGCGCCGCGCTCAAGGCGGTCGGCCTCGTAATTCTTGGCGAATCCCGCCGCCATGGCGGAGCCGACGCTGGTACCGACAAAGATATCGAACATCACGCCGCGCTCGCGAAACGCCTTGTAGATGCCGACATGCGCGGCACCGAAGCTGCCGCCGCCGCCGGCCACGAATCCGATCGCGCGGCCGGACAGGAAGCGGACCAGGCTGTCGATGTCGAGCTGGTCCTGCAGCGCGACATGGTGATGCATGAAACAGGGCAACCGCGCGAGCCACGCCGCGGTGCCGCTGACCTCGCCGCTGCGGCGGTCGTGAATGCGGACCAGCCGCCGCGCCGAGACCGGGTGGACCTCGCAGGCAAAGGCCTCGATCGCGCTCAGGCCTGCGTCCGGCGCCTCGCCGCGGCACGCAAACACCACCACGTCGGCCTGGCGGATGGCCTTGCGCGTCCAGGCTGAGGTTTGCCGGCTCCCCAGATAGACCACCAGCGGCGCCGTCTGTTCGAGTTCGTTGAGCCAGTCGGTGACTTCGGGATCATCCAAAGCGCGCCCGGGAAAGGTGGCCTCGACCCGAACCGGATCGACCACCTCGGCATCGGTGCGGGCGAGCGCCTCGCGCATCTGCCGATCAAAGGCCCCCGGCACGGGCTCGTTGCCACCCTCGATCAACGCCACGGTGCGGGCCACCGGCGAACTGCGGATCCCCGGCAGACGTTCGGTGGTTTGCGCGAAACGCAGCGCCAGCGCGGCGAGCAGGGCTTCGGCGATCGCCGGACTGTCCTGCGCGAGGCCGTGATAGGCCGCTCGCGTCAGCACCAGCACGCTGGTGTCGCGAATCGCGATGACATTGGCGGTACGCGGCACGTTGGCGAAGAAGCCGATTTCGCCGACCAGTTCGCCGGCGCGCAATTCGGCGAATGGCCGGGTATCGGTGTTGCGGCGTACAGCCAGCGCGCCATGCAGCACCATGAACAGGGAATCCGCAGGATCGCCCTGCGCGACCAGCATTTCGCCGCGCACGAGGTCGCGGCGAACCATGGCCCGCAGCGTCTTCAACCGCTGTTCGGAACCAAGCGTCCGAAACAGCGCAAGATTCTCGGATCCGCTTTCCCAGCCAGCGATCGGATTCAGCCCGTCCATCCATGACACCCGGTTCGGTTGCCGGGTCCATGCTATTGCCGGCCCGCGCTGGCCGCGAGCATTATCGGATTTGACGGCCCCGGCGGCAAATCGGCTTTGCCTCTTGACCGGAGCCTTTATCCGTTCCGATGCAATCGGAACGGGGGCTCTAGATTCTTGTTTTGACGCGTTTTCTTCCCGCGAACCGGCATCCACCCGCGGACCAGGTCCGAGGGCTTGCTTCGCTCGAGAACGCTCTGGCCGTTGCCGAGACCGGACCGATCGGCTAAATGAACCCTCGCCGCACCCGTAGCTCAGCTGGATAGAGCGTTGCCCTCCGAAGGCAAAGGTCACACGTTCGAATCGTGTCGGGTGCGCCACTTCGGTTCCACTGAGCGGCCGATGTCTATGCTACGCT
>JAGXAF010000131.1 GCA_018971675.1 Bradyrhizobium sp. | reverse complement strand
AGGTGATGTCGCAAGCCGCGCGCGACAACAACGCCATCAATCTCGGCCAGGGTTTTCCTGACGATCACGGCCCTGAGGACATTCGCCGGGCGGCGGCGGATGCGACGATGGACGGCTACAATCAGTACCCCTCGATGATGGGCATTCCGGAACTGCGTCAGGCGATTGCCGCGCATTATGGGCGCTGGCACGGCCTGGCGCTCGATCCGATGACCGAGGTGATGGTGACCTCGGGCGGCACCGAGGCCCTGACCAGCGCGATCCTGGCGGTGGTCGAGCCCGGCGACGAGGTGATCGTGTTCCAGCCGGTCTACGATTCCTATCTGCCGATCATTCGCCAGGCCGGCGGCATTCCGCGGCTGTTGCGGCTTGAGCCGCCGCATTGGCGGTTGTCCGAGGAGATGCTTCGAGGCGCCTTCAATCACAAGACCCGGGCGGTGCTGTTCAACAATCCGCTCAATCCGGCCGCGGTGGTGTATCCGCGGGAGGATCTCGAATTACTGGCGCGGTTCTGCCAGAAGTTCGACACGGTCGCGATCTGCGACGAGGTCTGGGAGCACGTGATCTTCGACGGTCGCGAGCACATTCCGCTGATCACGATTCCCGGGATGCGCGACCGCACCATCAAGGTTGGCTCCGCCGGCAAAATCTTCTCGCTGACGGGTTGGAAGATCGGCTTTGTCTGCGCCGCGCCGCCGCTGTTGCGGGTCGCCGCAAAAGTGCATCAGTTCCTGACATTCACGACCGCGCCCAACCTCCAGGCGGCGGTGGCCTATGGTCTCGGCAAGCCCGCGGAATATTTCCACGACATGCGCAAGGAACTGGCGCGCAGCCGCGATCGCCTGACCAAGGGACTGGAGAGCCTCGGCTTCCCGGTGCTGCGCTCGCAAGGCACCTATTTCCTCACCGTCGATCTGTCGCCGCTCGGTCTCAATGAAACCGACGAGGCGTTCTGCAAGCGGATCGTGACCGACTACAAGGTGGCGGCGATTCCGGTGTCGGCCTTCTACGAACAGGATGCCGTAACCTCGGTGGTGCGGTTCTGTTTTGCCAAAAAGGACGCCACGCTCGATACCGCGCTGGAGCGGCTATCGGATGCGGTGCACCGTCGCTGAGAGGGTGACGACAATGCGCCGAAGCCGCACGCAGCTTGGATTTGTTGCAGCGATCGTCTGGACTTTCGCAGCCACAGCATTGCCGGCAAGCGCGCAGCAGCGCATCGTCAATTTCTACAACTGGTCGAACTATATCGCCCCCGGGGTGCTGGAGGACTTTACCAAAGAAACCGGCATCAAGGTGGTTTACGGCACTTTCGACGCCAACGAGACGCTGGAGACGCGGTTGCTGGCGGGCAAATCCGGCTACGATGTTGTGGTCCCCACCGCCTATTTCCTGCAGCGCCAGATCACCGCACATGTGTTTCAGAAGCTCGACAAGTCGAAACTCCCGAACCTCGCCAATGCGTGGCCGATCATAACCGGGCGGCTTGCAACCTACGATCCCGGCAATGTCTATGCCGCCAACTACATGTGGGGCACCACCGGCATCGGCTACAACGTCAAGGCGGTGCAGAGGATCCTCGGCCCCGATGCCAGGATCGATAGCTGGGACATCGTCTTCAAGCCGGAGAACCTCGCGAAATTCAAGGACTGCGGCGTCCACATGCTGGATTCCGCCGACGATATCTTTCCCGCGGCGCTCAGCTATCTCGGGCTCGATCCCAATTCGACGGCGCAGGCCGATCTGGAGAAGGCCGCCGATCTCGTCGCCAAGGTCAGGCCCTATGTCCGCAAATTTCATTCGTCGGAATATCTGAGCGCGCTCGCCACCGGCGAGATTTGCCTGGTCGTGGGCTGGTCGGGTGACATCATGCAGGCGCGCAGCCGCGCCGCCGAAGCCAAGGCAGGCGTCGAGATCGGCTACGCGATTCCCAAAGAGGGCGCGCAAATGTTTTTCGACAATCTTGCGATTCCGGCCGACGCCAGCCATGTCGCGGAGGCGTATGAACTGATCAACTATCTTTATCGGCCCGAGATTGCGGCCAGGAATTCGGATTTCCTGTCCTACGCCAACGGCAATCTGGCGAGCCAAAAACTGCTCGATCCGAAAATCCTCGACGACAAGAACATCTATCCGGACGAAGCGACGATGAAGAAGCTGTTCGTGGTCACCGCCCGTGACCCGGTTACTCAGCGCATCATCAACCGGCTGTGGACCCGGGTGAAGACCGGACGATAGGTTCATATTTCGAGATTCATATTGCGGGAGCCGCGAGGTTCATCCATTCGAAGCGCGCTTGGCACCTGGCGTGCCGGCCAGAGGCCTGGTGGTCCCGCGCTATTCCACGTATGTGAGCCCAAATCGGATCAAACCGCTTGAAACCTCGTTACTTCGGCGGGGCGGTTACCCGCCGAACGTCACCTGGAGTTTTTCATCGATTGTCCAGATTTGACGACATCCCTCTCGGACGAGAGAGGTTGCTATCGCCAGCGGCGATGCAGCCATAGCCACTGATCCGGATATTCGCGGATCCAGCCCTCGACCACCGAGGTAATCGCCTGCATCGTGCCCTGGATATCGATCTCTCCCGCGGCGTCCCGTACCGGCTGCACTTCTTCGGATAGCTCGGCGCGGAAACGATTGTCTGGCAGGCGGATGATCCGCGCGCCATGGATCGGACATTCGACATGCCGCCGCAGCCGCGCCAGCGTCGGATTGGCCCTGGTCTTGCGCCCGAAGAACGTAACCTCGACGCCTCCGGTCAAATATTGGTCGACCAGCATGCCGACGTGCTTGCCTTTCTGCAGCGCTTCCGCGAGCCGGAGCGGCGCGTCGCGGCCGGCCGGAATAAGCTCGCCCATGTTGACGCGGCGCATTTCGTTGATGATGCGATCGGCGGCGGCGCTGTTGGGTCGGCGATACAGCACGGCGGAATCCACCCCATGCGCCGCTCCAGCGAGCGCCGGAAACTCCCAATTGCCGAGATGGCTGGCGAAGATCAGCGCGGGCTTGCCGTCGTTTTTCAGCCGTGCGAACAATTCATGGGTGCGCGGCGCGATCTCGATGCGGCTCTTCTCGGGATAGGCCGGATCGTAATCCCAGATGTGATCGATGTGAGCAAATTCGGCGCCGATGCGACCGAGATTGTCCCAGGCGCCGGCCAGGATGGCCTCGATCTCCTGTGGTGATTTTTCCGGGAAGGCGGCGATCAAATTCGCCCGGCCGATCCGTTGCTCGGGCAAAGCAGGCCCGATCAGGCGGGCGACGCGCCCGAACAGGTTTGCCGTCTTGATGGGGTCGAAATAACGCGTCGTGCGCAGGAGCACGATGGTCAAGCCACCGACCGCGGTCTCGCCAAGCCATTTGCCTGCGTCGCGCAAGCGCGCTCGGATACGTAGGAACAGAGGATGCATCAGAAGCAGCCAACAATGATCTTGCCGCCGGTCAGAGCGGCTCGCGCGTCAGGATCAGCGAGGCGTTCTGGCCACCGAAACCAAACGAATTCGACATCACCGCCGTGACGCGGGCGTCGCGCGCTTTGTTGGGGACGACGTCGAAGCGAATCGCCGGATCGGGAACGTCGTAATTGATGGTCGGCGGAATCCGCTGATGCTCGAGCGTCAGCAGCGAAAACACCGCCTCGACCGCGCCCGCGGCCGACAGTGTATGGCCGACCATCGACTTGTTGGAGGAGACCGGAATACGGCTGGTTTGTTCGCCGAACACCGAAGAGATGCCGAGATATTCCATCTTGTCGTTTTCCGGCGTGCCGGTGCCGTGCGCGTTGATGTAATCGATCCGCTCGGGGCCGATGCCGGCATCGGACAACGCGTTGCGCACGCACCCGATGATGGGCTTGCCATCCGGGCTCGAGCGGGTGCGATGGAAGGAGTCGGCGAGTTCGCCGCAACCGATCAGCACGCCGAGAATTTTCGCGCCGCGGGCGGTCGCGCTCTCGTAGCTTTCGAGTACCAGCGCGCCCGCGCCCTCAGCCATGACAAAACCGTCGCGGTTCTTGGAAAACGGCCGTGCCGCCGATTGCGGCGCGTCGTTCCGCATCGATAGTGCCGACAGCAGCGAGAACCGGATCAGGTTTTCCAGGTTGACCGACCCGTCGGTGGCGACGCACAGCGTTGCGTCGGATTCGCCACGACGGATGGCTTCGACCCCGAGTTGGATGGCGCTGGCGCCGGAAGCGCACGCCGTCGAAAGCGAAATCGGCGAACCCTTGGTGCCGAAAGTCTCGGCGAGATGGTCCGATACCGAACCGAACAGAAAACGCCGATGATAGCCACGGTATTTTCCACCGCCGCTAACTCTGAGAAGATCGTCGTACGTGCAGTCGAGGGTGCCTGTGTCGCGGCCAAGCTCCAGCCGGTTCGGCCATTCGATTTCGACCGGGGCGACCGCGAGGAACAGCGGCCCCGGAAAATCGCGCTTGGTGCCGATCGCGGCCTGCATTATGGCTTCCTCGGCGGCGGTCTCGGCCAGCTTTTGCGATAGGTCGGGAGAGGAAAACGGCTCGACCTTCAGAAAATCGACCGTTCCCGCGATCGACGTTTTCAGCCCATTGGTCGGGAAGCGCGTAATTGTCCGGATGCCGGATTCGCCTGCGGTGAGTTTCGCCCAATTGTCGGCTTTTCCGGCGCCGAGCGAAGTGACCACGCCCATGCCGGTGACGACGACGATCGGCCTGCCGAACTTATCGTGGGTTGCTGCCATTTGTCCCCCGCCGGTTTCGTGCCGCGCTCACTTGACCGCCTCGACCAGGGCCATGCCTTCGCTGCGCCAGTGGCCGGCTCCGGCCACCACAATCTGGCTCGGCGCTTTCGACATTTCAACCTCCAGCGCGGTCGGATCGTTGGGGGGGAACAACGCTCCGCGCGAGATCGAGAGCGCCGCAAGCGCCAGTCCCAGAATGAATTGCGCTTCCATGTTGTGGCCGAACGCGGTGCCGCTGGCCCTGATCGCGAAATCCGGGTGCTGGCGCAAAAACGCCAGTTCCTCCGAGGTGACGGGCTCGACGCCGGTTGCGCCGGTGATGATGGCGCCATGGCCGTCGAGCTTGCCGAGTTTCGACCACAGCGCCTGCAATGACGCCGTGACCTCGCCCGGCGTTTTGCGGCGCGCCTGATCGGCCACCACGTTGGTCAGCCGCGCAAAGGGCCTGGCGCCGCGCGCCTGCGCATGCGCCCTGGATTCCATGACCAGAAAGGCGCCGACCGCGCCGAGCGCAAAACCCGGTCTGCTGCTGCGCGCCCACACCGGCGCGAAGCGGTCCCTGAGGTTGAAATCGTCGAACTCATAGAGCATCAGCATTTCTTTGCGCTCGGAGTTATGCGAACCGCCGATCAGCGCGATGTCGCTCTGGCCGGCGGCGATACGCGCAAGCGCGATCCTGGCCGCGTCGACGCCCGCGCCTTCCTCGCCCATGAAGGTACGGGACGAACCGGTCACCCCGTGAACGATGGCGATGTTGCCGGCGAGCAGGTTCGAGAGCTGGGCGAGAAACAGCGTCGGCCGCAAATCGCTCATCAGACGTTCGTTAAGCAAGCCGGGCGCGAAATTGCTCTTGGCCGCGGCCTGCATGATGGCGGTGTCGACCGCCAGATCGCGCTCGCCACCGCCGGCGGCGACGATCATGTCCATCCGCGCCAGGATTTCGCTGTTGCCCTTGATCCCAGCCGAATCCAGCGCCAGCCCTGCTGTATAGGTACCGATGCGCTGCCAGGCTTCCATCTGGCGCTGGTCGCCCTTTTTTGGAATCTGACTGTCGAAATTGACCGGCGCCCAGGGATGCACGACATAAGGCGCGAAATTCTTTTCGTCGACATTGATGCGTCGCTGGCTGAGCGCGTCCCATGTCATATCCAGCCCCTCGCCGAGCGAGGTTGCCAGGCCGATTCCGGTGATCCAGACTTCCGTCGATCCCGGCTTGGAAGATTTCGTTTCACTCATGACTTGCGGCCTGCTGCGGAAAGCCGATACGCGTGGCCATCGCCTCCATGTGCCCGCGCAACTCGGGATTTGGGAACGGGATGACGCCGAAGGTGATCGTGGCGTTGCTCCTCAGCTCACCGTTGACCCGGATCTTGGCTTCGGTGACCGCGTAGCCCGAACCCTCGTGTACGACGCGAACATTGATCGTTAGCAAGTCGCCGGGAGTGACGAAACTGCGCATTTTGGCTTCCTTGACCGAGGCCAGGAACGGCATGCGTTCGAATTTGGTCAGCGCGATGAGCAACCAGCCGGAGCTCTGTGCCATCGCTTCGATCAGGAGCACACCAGGCATCAGTGGATAGCCGGGAAAATGTCCCTCGAAAATGGTGTTCTGCCTGGGAACCTGGGCTTCGACCGTGATGGTGCGTTCGCCGAGATCGAGGTCGACGATGCGGTCAACTAGCTGGAAATATTCAAGATGCATGACGCGCGATTAGGCGCCCGCGCTTTTGGCGGCAACCAGTTCGTCGATGCGCGCGCAGAGGTTTTTCAGGACGAAATATTGTTCGGTGGTGGCTTTGCCGTCGTTGACTTCCTGAGTCCACTTTTCCAGCGGCAGCTTGATTCCGAACGCCTTGTCGATGGCAAACGCGATGTCGAGAAAATCGAGGCTGTCGATGCCCAGATCATCGATAGCGTGGCTCTCCGGCGTGATCGTGTCGCGCGGTATGTCGCAGGTTTCAGCGATAATCGTGGCGACCTGATCGAATGTGGATGACATCACTAAGCCTTTGATAGATTGGTACTAATTTCTACAATGGCACGGCGGCTGGGTGTTGCTCCCCGTATTGCCCGATCCGTCCCCCCGGGAGTCGACTGCCCGTATATCGGAGGCCCGCCCCGAGTTCAATGGAGGCGGCCACACCGGAGTGGTTGTATGGCCGGGTCGGGGCTGAGGATGGAAACCGGCGACCCGGCCCGAGAACCGCTAGCCGGAGGGCGTTGCGATATGAACGCAGTCGCGCCGCCCCATCAGCACGCAATCCTGATTCCTGCGCAGATCCGCGATGCTCATCGCAAGCCATATTCCGATCGCGGTGAGCGCCACGGTGAACGCAAGGGCCGCGATGTTTGCCAGCATGCGATGGCGGAAATCGTCCGGCTCTTGTCGTGGCCGTTCATAGCGCGACAGATCGTTGGGCTCGCATGAGGAATCGCCTTGGCGGGGCTGCGCATTCAAATCCCGCCGCCACCCCGGCGCGAGCTCCGGGTTTCGCGGTCGAAACTGGAGCACCTGATGCTCGTCGTCCGATGCAACGGGCCGCTGGATCTTCACTGCTGCCAATTCCGTGACACCCCCAACTTATTTAGTTTAGCACGATCGCGGCGGGCGTCGCCCGGAAAATGTTGATGTGCGGGCAAGCGAGATCTAGTCCGGAACGGTCTGGTGAAACATGCCGTAGTCGACCCTGAGCCGGCCGTCCTCCGTGGTGCCGAGAATCTCGGCGTAGCGGTGGCCAAAGCGAATCTCCGGATGATCGTAGGATTTCCGGGCAAGGACGGTTTGCGCTGCAATAACATCATAGCCGGACACCACCACCACAAGCGAAACGTTCGCCGCCGCCAGTCCGTCGGCGTCAAGGCCGTAAAGCGGGCTTGCTTCATCGAGGACGTGGAACAGCGTCCAGCTCAGCGCCAGCGCCGGACTTTCGTTCCGTATCAGCGGCAACTCGTAGAAGCGCCGGAATGATTGGCCCTCGATGCTCACGATGTCCTTGAACGCCCAAAGCCTGGCGGTGGCATTGCTGATGATGTTGTGGCGCTCGTTGGCAAGGCGAAGCATCAGGGTCGGCTTGCCGTCGTGGCTCGAAATGACCGGGTGATCGGCGAACAGAAGCCGTGCGTTCGGCCGCGAGAAGCGGGCAAAGATCAGCCCCGTCATCAATGACATCGAGAAGATGCCTGTGAAAAGTTCGACGGCCGCGACGAAGTGGCCGTAGTGGGTCTGCGGATGCATGTCGCCATAGCCGGCGGTCGAAAGCGTCTCGATGCTGAAATAGAGGTAGTCGATATAGGCGCCGCCCGGCACGTTGGAGACAGGCTGATCTCCGATCCAGTAAAACACGGCGAAGACCGCGTTGAAGACGATGAAGACGAGCGCCGCGCCGCCGATAAAGGCAGGCCATGAGGCCGTCATGCAGCGATGACTGATGTCTTTCCAGAATCCCAGGTAGAGGCCCTCGGTGATGATTTCACGGCCGCCAAGCCGGACCACGCGTGGCCTCGATGCCGCCTCGCTCTGGCGTTTGAATATCTTGGAAATCTTGAGGTGCTCCCGGGCGTAAAGGCGTTTGATCGCTTGCGCCATCATGACATAATCGCGCGGTTTTTTGCGAGATCATAATTAAGGGTCCGAGTCATGACGAACACGCGCGAACCGATCCTTCGACCCGTTGCCATTCTCTCGCTGCGTCCGACCCAGATGACGGTCGGCATGCGGGAGGTCAAGGAGAAACGCAAGCGCTGGCGCGAGCAAAAATCGAAGAAGAAGCAGGGCGAGATTCTGGGCAAGCACATGATCCCGGTGGTGCTCGGCCCGGACAAGAACCATTATGTGGTCGATCATCACCATCTGGCGCGCGCGCTTCACGACGAGGGGGTCGAGGACGTCCTGATCACCGCGATCGGCGATCTTTCGATGGTCGAACCCGATGCGTTCTGGCGCGTGATGGATAGCAAGCACTGGGTCTATCCCTACGATGCCAAGGGCAAGCGCCGGCACTTCGACGAACTTCCGAAATCGGTCACCGAACTCAAGGACGATCCGTTCCGCAGCCTTGCCGGCGAACTGCGTCGCATTGGCGGCTTCGCCAAGGACACCACGCCATTCAGCGAATTCCTGTGGGCGGATTTCCTCCGCCGGAGAATGTCCCGCAAGAGCGTCGATGAAGATTTCGACACGGCGATCGAGAAGGCGCTCGCTTTGGGTAGAAGCAAAGACGCGGTGTATCTGCCAGGCTGGTGCGGGCCGGTACCGGACGATTAGAGCGTTTTCGAGCGAAGCATGCCCTCGGACTTGATCCGTGGGTGGACGCCGGTTCGCGTGAAGAAAACGCGTCAAAACAAGAATCTAGAGCATCGTTCCGATTCCATCGGAACGGAAACGGCTCTAGCGGCGAGCAACACCAGGTCGCCTATTTCGGCAGCCGGCCCAGCATATAGAATTCGTCGTTGGGGCGCATGGCGGTGACGTTCGCCATTCGGTTCGACAGCGCAAAGAATGCCGCGATCGCGGCGATGTCCCAGATGTCGTCGTTTGAGAAGCCGTGGCCGGCAAGCTCGACAAAATCCTGTTCGGAAATCCTGCCGGCCTCAAGGCTGACCTTCATGGCGAAATCGAGCATCGCGCGCTGACGCGGCGTGATGTCGGCCTTGCGATAGTTGACGGCGATCTGGTCGGCGATCAACGGGTTCTTGGCCCGTATCCGCAGGATCGCACCATGCGCGATCACGCAATACTGACACTGGTTGGCGCCGGAGGTGGCCACCACGATCATTTCGCGTTCGGCCTTGGTCAGGCCGCCGTCCTTGTCCATCAGG
>JAGXAF010000130.1 GCA_018971675.1 Bradyrhizobium sp. | reverse complement strand
GCCAGCATCGCGCTCGACGGCTGGATGGAAAACGCGCTGATGAGCGAGCCGGCGACCTCCATTGAGGACCGCTATCGCGAAATCCTGCGCCAGGGCCGCGCCCGCGATGCCGCCGCCGGCCGTACGCTCGACGGTCCGCATCTGACGGATTTTCAGGTCGTCTATGCGCCGAAAAGCATGCCGGCGCGCGACGCTTCCACCGGCGAGCAGAAAGCCCTGCTGATCGGGCTGGTGCTGGCGCATGCCAACCTGGTCGCGGAGATGACCGGCATCACGCCGCTGTTGCTGCTTGACGAAGTGGTCGCGCATCTCGATCCGGGCCGGCGCGCGGCGCTGTTCGACGAACTGACAAAGCTCGGCGCCCAGGTCTGGATGACCGGCGCTGATCCCGCCGCCTTCACTGACATCAATGCATCCGGCGGGATTTTCGACGTCGAGGACGGCCGCATCACGCCGCGCGACAGCCGCTGACCGGCCTTCACCGGCGGCGACCGAAATCAGGATCTGCGGACCTCCAACAGGCTCCCCGAATCACCCTTTTCCGGGGTCGCCAAACCGGCTTTTTCCCGCCTTGAAAAACCGTCAAAAACCCTTATTTATTCAATAGCTTGCTAATGGAGCCTTTGCGCTAGGCGCATGGCTCCTTTCATGGCATAAACCTCACTCCGTCAGCGCCTGTTTTGCGCAGCTGATCCGGGACATTCTCGTAGGCCTCACATGACAGAACCTGCCCGGCGGACCGCCGCCGACACGGAGCATTCCATTCCCGTCGAATATGGCGCTGAATCAATCCGGGTGTTGAAAGGTCTCGATGCCGTTCGCAAGCGGCCCGGCATGTATATCGGCGACACCGATGACGGAAGCGGCCTGCATCACATGGTCTACGAAGTCGTCGACAACGCGATCGACGAAGCGCTTGCAGGCCACGCTACTTCGGTGGAAGTCGTGCTCAACGCCGATGGCTCCGTCACCGTGCGCGACGACGGCCGCGGCATTCCCGTCGACATCCACAAGGGTGAAGGCATTTCGGCTGCCGAAGTCATCATGACGCAGCTCCATGCCGGCGGCAAATTCGATCAGAATTCCTACAAGGTTTCCGGCGGATTGCACGGCGTCGGCGTCTCCGTCGTCAACGCGCTGTCGAGCAAGCTGCAATTGCGGGTCTGGCGCGACGGCAAGGAGCACTACATCGAGTTCGCCCATGGCGATTCGGTGGCGCCGCTCAAGGTGGTCGGCGACGCCAAGGGCAAGCGCGGCACCGAGGTGACATTCCTCGCCTCGAAAGAGACCTTCACCAACGTCGAGTATGATTTCGCCACCCTGGAGCATCGGCTGCGCGAGCTCGCGTTTCTGAATTCCGGCGTCAACATCGTGCTCGCGGACGCGCGCCACGCGGTCGAGAAGCGCGAGACGATGCATTACGAGGGCGGCGTCGAGGAATTCGTCAAATATCTCGACCGCAACAAGAAGGCGATGGTGCCCTCGCCGATCATGGTCAATGCCGAGCTGAACGGCATCGCGGTTGAGGCAGCGCTGTGGTGGAACGACAGCTATCATGAGAACGTGCTGTGCTTCACCAACAACATCCCGCAGCGCGACGGCGGCACGCATCTGGCGGGATTCCGCGGCGCCCTGACGCGCCAGGTCAACGGCTATGCCGAAGCGAACGCCAAGCGCGAAAAGATCGCCTTGACCGGCGACGATTGCCGCGAAGGCCTGACCGCGGTGCTTTCGGTGAAGGTAGCGGACCCGAAGTTCTCGTCGCAAACCAAGGACAAGCTGGTGTCCTCGGAAGTGCGGCCCGTGGTCGAGAGCGTCATCAACGAGGCCTTGGCGTCGTGGTTCGAGGAACATCCAACTGAGGCCAGGATCATCGTCAGCAAGGTGGTGGAAGCAGCCGCCGCCCGTGAAGCCGCGCGCAAGGCGCGCGAGCTGACCCGCCGCAAGGGCGCGCTGGATTACGCCTCGCTTCCCGGCAAGCTCTCCGATTGCTCGGAGAAGGATCCTGCCAAGTCGGAGCTGTTCATTGTCGAGGGCGACTCCGCCGGCGGAAGCGCCAAGATGGGCCGCAACCGCGAATTCCAGGCGGTGCTGCCGCTTCGCGGCAAGATCCTCAATGTCGAGCGCGCGCGTTTCGACAAGATGCTGAGCTCCGAGCAGATCGGCACGCTGATCACCGCGCTCGGCACCGGTATCGGCCGCGAGGATTTCGACCTCTCCAAGCTGCGCTATCACAAGATCATCCTGATGACGGACGCCGACGTCGACGGCGCGCATATCCGCACGCTGCTGCTGACGTTCTTCTTCCGCCAGATGCCTTCGCTGATCGACAACGGCTACCTCTATATCGCGCAGCCGCCGCTCTACAAGGTGAGCCGCGGCAAGTCCGAGCAATATCTGAAGGACGAACGCGCGCTGGAAGATTACCTGATCAATACCGGGATCGACGATTGCGTGTTCAAGCCGGCCTCGGGCGAGGATCGCAGCGGGCGCGACCTGCAGGCGCTGGTCGAGGATGCGCGGGTGATACGCGTCACGCTGAATAATCTGCACAGCCGGTACAATCGCAAGGTGGTCGAACAGGCCGCGATCGCGGGCGTGCTGAACTCCAGGATCACCGGCGATGTCGCCACCGCGAACGCTGCGGCGGACTATATCGCGCGCAGGCTTGACGCGCTGGCCGACGAGGTCGAGCGCGGCTGGAGCGGGCGGTTCACCGAGGGCGAAGGCTTCTCCTTCGAACGCATCGTGCGCGGCGTCAAGGATGTCGCCGTGATCGACGACGCGCTGCTCGGCTCCGCCGATGCGCGCAAGCTGGACAATTATGCCGCACAGCTGCAGGAAGCCTACCCGAAGCCGGGCCTGTTGCGCCGCAAGGACAGCGAGACCGCGATCCACGGCCCCGTCAGCCTGTTCGAGGCTGTCACCGACGCCGCCCGAAAGGGCGTACAGTTGCAGCGCTATAAAGGCCTCGGCGAGATGAACCCGGACCAGCTCTGGGAAACCACGCTCGACGCCAACGAACGCTCGCTGTTGCAGGTGAGGGTCAAGGAGGTCGACGAGGCCGACGACATCTTCACCAAGCTGATGGGCGACGTGGTCGAGCCGCGCCGCGATTTCATCCAGGACAATTCGCTCAGCGCTACCGTCGACGTCTGAGGCACGTAGCCACTTGGCTATGAGCGCATCGACGCGCGCCGGGCGCCAGGATCACGCGCGTTACCGGGCTGGCCCCGCGGCGGACGCAACGGCCAGGCTACTGACACATTTCCGGCAGCCGGCAGTGCTAGTTTGACCGCATGATTTCCTTCGACGACATCGACGGCGAACGAACCGCCGGGCGGATCGCCGCCTCTTCCAGCCGTCATCTTGCCGCTGAACTTGCCGAGACACTGCGGCTCGCGGTGCCGATGGCGCTGACACAGCTCGGGCAGATCGCGATGATGACGACCGATCTCGCCTTCATCGGACGCCTCGGCAACGAAGCCGTCGCCGCGGCCGCGCTGGCAGGCACGGTATATTTCATCGGCTTCACCATCGGCATGGGACTGATATCGGCGGTCGCGCCGCTGACCGCACAGGCATTCGGGGCGCGCGATCCGCACCGGATGCGGCGCGCGCTGCGCACCGGCCTGTGGATGGCACTGCTGATCTCGCTGCCGATCATGCCGTTCTCGTTCTACGGCGAAGACATTCTGCTGGCGCTGGACCAGACGCCCGTGGCGGCCCACCTCGCGCAGCAATATCTGTTCGGCCTGGTCTGGGGCGTCACGCCGGCGCTGTGGTTCATGGCGATCCGCGGCTTCATGGGCGCGGTCAACCGGCCGCAACCGGCGCTGTGGATTACGCTGGCCGCGATCCCGGCCAACGCGCTCCTGGTGTATCTCCTGATCTACGGCGAATGGGGTTTTCCTCGACTGGAATTGTTTGGCGCGGGGCTGGCCACCTCGATGGTCAATTTCGCCACCTTGCTGGCCGGGCTGTGGTTTGCGACGCGCATTCGTCCGTTCCGGAAATATCAGGTACTGGGGCACGCCTGGCGCATCGACTGGCCCCTGATGCGACAACTGATCGAGATCGGCGCGCCGATCTCGCTGTCGCTGATGCTGGAATATGGGTTGTTCTCCGCTGCCGCACTGTTGATGGGCCTGATCAGCACCATGGCACTGGCGGCGCACCAGGTCGCCCTGCAGATCACCACGATCCTGTTCATGGTGCCCTACGGCATCAGCATGGCAGCGACGGTACGGGTCGCCCACGCCGTTGGCCGTTTCGATGCGATCGGTGTGAAACGCGCGGGGCTCATGGCGTTGTTGCTCGGAATCTCGCTGACCGCGGTTTTCACGCTGCTGGTGATCGTGAGCCGGTTTGCGATCGGGCGATTCTTCTTCGGCGACGCCGATGGCGCCGGTGCCGCCGTCGTCTTGACCGCCAACCTTCTGCTGATCGGCGCCACGTTTTTCATCGGCGATGGCATCCAGAGCATCGCAGCCGGGACTCTGCGCGGCATGAACGACACCAGGATCCCATTGTTATTTGCCGCGATCGGATATTGGCTGATCGGCTTTACAACGGCCTGCGTGCTCGGCTTCCGGACTGGGCTTGGGGCGACCGGCATCTGGATCGGGCTGTCCTGCGGCACGGCGGTCTATGCCACGCTTCTGGTCCTGCGTTTCCGGCTGCTGGCGCGCCGGTTTGGCGCGCCATGAGAACCCGCGCCGCGAGACCGTCGGTTGATCCGGCGCATGAAAAGCAGGGGTCTGACCCGCCGATAGCGCAGGTTGACGCTGCAAACGGCCGGCCGTACCAAAATTATGAGGTTTTGAAGTTTCCCGTCATTGCGAGCGCAAGCGAAGCAATCCAGAGCCACAAGGCACGACCGGATTGCTTCGTCGCAAGAGCTCCTCGCAATGACGAAAGAGATAAACAAGGCATCGCCATGGCGAACGAAACCGCAACACTCGCCGCCTATGTTTCCGATCTGAAATTCGCGGACATCCCACTGCCCGTGCTCGAGCGCGCCAAAGCGTTGACGCTGGATTTTCTCGGCAGCGCGATCCGGGCGCGGCGCGATGCGGAATCCACGCCTGCGCTGCTCAAAATGCTGGAGACGCTGGCGCTCGACGGCAAGGGCGGGGCAACCGTGTTTGGCGACAGCAGGACCTGGACACCGGCGGTGGCCGCGCTGCTCAACGGCGCGCTCGGCCATTCGCTTGATTTCGACGACACGCATGCGGATTCCTCGCTGCATCCCAGCGCGCCGGTGGTTCCGGCGGCGTTCGCGGTCGGCGAGATGGTCGGCGCCTCCGGCCGCGACGTGCTGACCGCGATCGTGGCGGGCTACGAGGTGTGCTGCCGGCTCGGCAACGCGCTCGACCCGACCTCGCATTACGCGCGCGGCTTCCACCCGACCGCGACCGCCGGCACCTATGGCGCCGCCGCGGCGGCGGCAAAGCTGTTCGGGCTTTCCAAGGAGCAGATCATCGCGGCTTTCGGCGTCTCGGGCAGCCAGGCGGCGGGTTCGCTGCAATTTCTGGTCAACGGCGCCTGGAACAAGCGCTACCAGGTCGGTGCCGCCGCGATGCACGGCGTGATTGCCGCCACGCTGACGCGCAACGAATTTATCGGCTCGACCGAATCGATCGAGGGCAAGCACGGGCTTCTGGTCGGCTACAGCGACAACCCCCATCCCGACAAGGCGGTGGCGGGCCTCGGCAAGGTCTACGAGACCATGAACATCGGCGTGAAGCCGTATCCGAGCTGCCGCTATACCCATGCCGCGATCGATGCGCTGATCGCGATGCGGCGCGAGCACAATCTGACGCCAAAGCAGGTCAGGCGCGTCGAGATCGGGCTGCATCGCAACGGCATCACGCTGACGGGTGATGCCACGACCAAGCGGCATCCGACCTCGATTGTCGGCGGCCAGTTCTCGATGTTCTTCACCGGCGCGGTGGCGCTGGATCAAGGCCGCTTCGGCTGGGACGACTACGACCGGCTCGGCGATGCCGCCATCGACGCACTCGCCGACAAATTCGACGTGGTTCAGGATGATCGGCTCGAGATCGGCCGCAGCCATCCGTTTGGCGCGCGCGTCAGCATCGTCACCGATGATGGCGTACACGAGCGGCTGTTGGCCGACCCCTCCGGCGAGCCGGCCTCGTTCCCCGACGCGCAGGCCATGCAGCAGAAATTCCTCACCCTGGCTCGCCCGGTGCTGAACGGCCGCGCCGATCAGTTCGCGGATGCAATCCTGTCGCTGGAACGCTTCGATCATATCGAGAAGGCAACCCGGCTCGGGCGACAATAGGCAGCGTCGACCAGTTGCGACACGCCGTCAGCGTCGGACTGTTTCGATGGACCGCTGACCGATGAACAGGCGTTTGTCGCGGCGTGAGCGGGACGACGAAATCAATTCCTGCTATCCTCCGGCAAAATCGATGGAGTTCCCCCATGAGCTGGCAACCGACCAACGATCCCGTGCTTGGCGACCCGAAATCCTGCGATGCGCTCGACCTTGTCATCGTGCCGCGCACCCGCGACCTCGGCGACGGCTTCGAGGTGCGGCGCGCGCTACCGCACGGCAAGCGGCAGATGGTCGGACCGTTCATCTTCTTCGATCATTTCGGCCCGGTGCAGTTCATCCCAGGCAAGGGCATGGACGTGCGGCCGCATCCGCATATCGGGCTTGCCACCGTCTCCTATCTGTTCGACGGCAGCATCATGCACCGGGACAGCGAGGGCAATATCCAGGAAATCCAGCCGGGCGCGATGAACCTGATGACCGCCGGCCGTGGCATCGCGCATTCGGAGCGGACGCCCGACGTGCAACGCCGCGACGGCCAGAAAATGCTGGGCTTGCAGAGCTGGATCGCACTGCCAAAGGCCTCCGAGGAAATCCCGCCATCGTTCCAGCATTATGCCGCAGAGAGCTTGCCGACGATCACCGATTCCGGATTTACCGCGCGCATCATCGCAGGCCAGTCGTTCGGCGCGACATCGCCGGTGGCGATGGTGTCGCCATGGTTCTATGCCGAAGTGAACGCGCAAGGTGGCGTCAGCGTGCCGCTCGACCCGGACCACGAAGAACGCGCAATCTATCTGGTCGATGGCGAGATCGAGATCGCGGGCGACAGCTATGAGGGCCCGCGGCTTCTGATCTTCCGGCCCGGCGATCGCATCACCGTGAAGACCACGCGGCCGACCCGGATGATGTTCCTGGGCGGGGATGCGCTGGAGGGGCCGCGCCATATCTGGTGGAATTTCGTCTCTTCCAGCAAGGAGCGGATCGAGCAGGCCAAACAGGACTGGAAAACCGGCCGATTCGATCCCGTTCCCCAGGAGCATGAGTTCATTCCGTTGCCGGAGTAAGCTATCTCCCCTGCTCCCGTCTTTCCGCGCCGGTTCGCAGCCTGAAAGCCTAACCTGATGAACACGATGCTTGCCAGCGATCTTCCCCTGCCCCGGATCGGGCGCGGCAAGGTGCGCGACATCTACGCTGTCGGCGAGGATCGCGTGCTGCTCGTCACCACCGACCGCATCAGCGCCTTCGACGTTGTCATGGCCGAGACCATCCCGATGAAGGGCGCGGTGCTGACCCAGATCAGCGCCTGGTGGTTCAGGCAACTCGAAGGCGTGGTGCCGCACCACATGATCAGCGCCGATGCCGACAGCATCATCAAGGAGGTACCGGCGCTCAGGGAGCACCGCGCCTCGCTCGCCGGGCGCGCGATGCTGTGCCGACGCACCACGGTGTTTCCGATCGAATGCGTGATCCGGGGCTATCTCTCGGGCTCGGCCTGGAAGGAATATGCGGCGAAGGGCACGCTGGCGGGAGAAAAACTTGCACCGGGCTTGCTCGAAAGCGGCAAACTCGAACCTGCGATCTTCAGCCCGGCGACCAAGGCCGAGACCGGCCATGACGAAAACATCACCGTCGGCAGGATGCGCGAGATTCTCGGCGATGACGTCACCGAGAGGCTGGAGAGCATGACCCGCGCGGTCTATTCGCGCGGCGAAAAGATCAGCCGGGAGCATGGCATCATTATCGCCGACACCAAGCTCGAATTCGGCCGCGACCGCAACGGTCGCATCATCCTGATTGACGAGGTGATGACACCCGACAGTTCGCGGTTCTGGGCCGCGGACCTATACCGGCCGGGGAAACCGCAGCCGAGCTTCGACAAGCAGCCGCTGCGCGACTATCTGGACGCCGAGCGCCGCGCCGGCCGCTGGAACGGCGAGGCGCCGGCGCCACCACTGCCGGCGAAGGTGGTGGACGCCACCAGCAAGCGCTATCTCGAAGCCTATCGCCGCGTCACCGCGACCGACCTGGCGATCCAAGGAGCGGACTGATGCTGACCGTTCGGGAGATGACGGTTTCGGAAACCGACCTCATCGTCGATTACTTCCTGAACGCCACGCCGGAATACATGGAAACGCTCGGCCTTGATCAGACGCGCTTTCCTCCCGTCGAAACCTTCCGGGAGCGGCTCCGGCGCGAAGCCGAACTGCCGGCCGAGCAATGCAGTGCGGTGATGGTGATCTGGCTTTTGGACGGCGAGCCGGTGGGCTTTTCGACTGCGGACGAGATCACCTATGGCGCACAGGCCCATATGCACATCCACATCATCGATCCTGAGCGCCGCAACAGTGGAATCGGCGCGGAATGCGTTCCCCTCAGCGTGGCTCTTTATTTCGAGCAGTTGAAGCTGAAGCGGCTGTTCTGCGAACCGCATGCCTTCAACGTCGCGCCTAATCGCACGCTGCAGAAGGCCGGTTTCAAATATCTCAAGACCCACATGACCGCGCCTGGGCCTTACAATTTCCATCAAGCCGTCAACTGCTGGGTGATCGAGCGCCAGAGCGTTCTTGGTTCCGGTTGAATCAGAGCCGCCATCGCGTTCCACCCGAAAGATTTTGCCAGCAGCCTGGCACCGTCACGAGAATAGGGTTGTCCAGGCGCATTGTAGTCATTTACCAGTGACGCCGGGCGTTGGGGGCAAAGCGCACGTGGTCAGTCAATCCGTTCATTCCCGATCGAAGCTGCGCGCGGCGCTCAATGACGTTCTCGGCGGCTGCGCTGCCAGCGTTCTGACCGTCACCTTTTGCATGTCCTACGCGCTACTGATCTTTTCCGGTCCGCTGACACCGTATCTCTCTTATGGCGTTGCGGTGACTTTCATCTCGTCGGCGGTCATCGCTGCCGTGCTCGCGTTTGGAAGCTCGATTCCTTTTGCTGTCGGAGGCCCGGAGAGTTCAACCTCCGCAATGACGGCCATATTGGCTTCATCGCTGCTGGAGCGAATGGCTGATGCATCGTTGTGAACGCATCGAAGTCGACGCCGGAGAAACCATCGTCCGTGCCGGCGACGCTGCCGGTTCCATGCATTTCATTCTCGAAGGCCGCGTCGGCATCATGGTCGGCACCGACGAAAACCGCACCACGCGGGTGCGCAGTCTTGGCCGCTACACCACGATCGGCGAGATGGGCCTAATCTCACGAGTGCCGCGCAGCGCCACCATTCAGGCGGAAATCGCCAGCGT
>JAGXAF010000129.1 GCA_018971675.1 Bradyrhizobium sp. | reverse complement strand
CAGCGATGCCTCGGCAGATCAGATCATCACGGCGCTGCAGCCGAAGCCGCTGACCCGCAGCCTTTCGGCCATACCGCAGCCCGATGCCGCCGCCAATGCCAGGGAAGCCGGTTTCATCCAGACGCTGCGCAACCGGAAAACCCGGTCGCTCTCGATGACCGAGCGCAAGGAAATCGCCGACATCGCCTCCACCAAACCGAACATCGATCTCGACATTCAGTTCGATTTCAACTCAGCCGACATCCGCACCGCCTCGATGCCCTCGGTGCAGGCGCTCGGCCAGGCGCTGAGCAATCCGAAACTGAAGGGCTCGACTTTCATCGTCGCCGGCCATACCGATGCGATCGGCGGCGAAGCCTTCAACCAGGGCCTGTCCGAGCGTCGCGCCGATACGATCAAGAACTATTTGGTCGACAAATTCGGCATCGCCGGCAGCGATCTCGTGACGGTCGGCTACGGCAAGGACAGGCCGAAGGATCCGAACGCGCCGATGGATCCGATCAACCGCCGCGTTCAGGTCGTCAACATGGATACCAAGACCCTATCGAAGTGAAGGATTGCGGCCCCGCCTTCCGCCCCCGGCAAAAATGCAATGCGCTGGTGACGATCACGGCTTGCCGTCATAGGCCTTTTGCAGTGTGGCGATATCGAGCTTGCCCATCTTCATCATCGCCGCCATCGCCCGCTGCGAGGCGGCGCGGTCAGGACCGCCCAGCAATCCCGGCAGCACCGAAGGCACGATCTGCCAGGATACGCCGTAGCGGTCCTTGAGCCAGCCACAATCCCCGGGCGAGCCCCCGCCTTCGGTAAGCCCGCTCCACAGGCGATCGACCTCGGCCTGGTCGGCGCAGTCGATCTTGAACGAGATCGCGTTGGTATATTCGAAACGGATGCCGCCGTTCAGCGCCATATATTCCTGACCGGCCAGCGTGAACTGCACCACAAGCACATTCCCTGCCTTACCGCCCGGATAATCGGCAGGGCTTCTCTGCACCTTGTCGATCCGCGAATCCGGCAGCAGCGAAACATAGAATTTCGCCGCCGCCTCGGCCTCGTCGGCAAACCACAGGCAGGGAGCGATCTTGGACATGGTTGTTCCTCCGGGTTGATGGCGCTCGCCCGAGGACGAACGGAACGAGGCTGATCCGACAGCAGGTTTGAGAACTTTTTGAGACGCCTGACCAATCAGGTTCTTCGGCGCGCCATTGCATCCGGATTGACGACATTCTCCGGCTGGCCTGCGGCATAGGCGATGATCTGGTCGAAGATATCGGTGAACTGCAATTCGTACTCGTCGCGGGAGACGTAGCCGAGATGCGGCGTGCAGATCACGTTGTCCATGTTGAGCAAGGGATCGTTGACATCGCGCAGCGGCTCCTTTTCGTAGACGTCGACCGCCGCCATCCCGGGCCGCCCGGCGCGCAGCGCATCGACCAGCGCGTTCGGCTCGATCAGCCCCGCGCGGCTGGTGTTGACCAGCAGAGACGACGGTTTCATGCGCGCGAGGTCGCTCGCCTTGACGATGCCGCGGGTGGCGTCGACCAGGCGCATGTGCAGCGACAGCACGTCGCAGCGTTCGAAGAACGATTCCCTGCTGGCCGCGGCCTCATGGCCATCGGCGCGCGCCTTTGCCAGCGCCGCCTCGCGTCCCCACACCAGCACGGGCATTGCGAACGCCTTGCCGTAGCCGGCGACGACCGCGCCGATCCGGCCATAGCCGTAGATGCCGAGCGTCTTGCCGCGCAGCGTATGGCCGACGCCGATCTGCCAATGGCCCGCCTTCAGCGACGCCATCTGCTGCGGGATCGCGCGCATCGCCGCCAGTATCAGTCCCCAGGTGAATTCCGAGGTCGCGTAGGAAGGCGTATCGGCATGCTGGCTCGACGACACGATGATGCCGAGCCGGGTGCAGGTATCGATGTCGATATGTGGATAGACGCTGCGCTGGCTGATCAGCCTCAGCTCCGGCAGCCGTTCCAGCAAGGGCGTGCGGATCTGTGTCCGCTCGCGGATCAGCACCAGCGCTTCGGTGTCGGCGAGCCGCTCCGCCAGCACGTCGACGTCCTGGACGTGGTCGTTCCAGATCTTGACGTCATGACCGGCAAGCTTCCTGAAGCATTCGAGGGTGCGTATGGTGTCGAAATAGTCGTCGAGGACCGAAATCTTCACGACACGCACCTCTCGAAGGCTTTGCGGCCTTACTCCACGGCCAGCAATTCGACGTCGAATATCAAGGTCGCGTTCGGCGGGATCATGGCGCCGGCGCCGCGGAGGCCGTAGCCAAGCTCGGGCGGAATGATCAAGGTGCGCTTGCCGCCAACCTTCATGGTGGCGACGCCTTCATCCCAGCCGGCAATCACCCGGCGTTTGCCGATCGGAAATCTGAACGGCTGGTTGCGGTCGGACGAACTGTCGAACCTGTCGCCCTTCTGGCCGTTTTCGTAAAGCCAGCCGGTATAGTGCATCACGCAAATCTGGCCCGGCTGCGGCGAATCGCCAGTGCCGACTTTGGTATCGATGATTTGCAAGCCTGAATCTGTGGTCATGGTCATGGTTTTTCCTGTCTGAGCTTGGCGCCGGATGGCGCCGCGGAGAGAAAGCCGGTCGCACCGATGATACCGGAGAGCGCCGTGCAAGTCGCTCGCTAAAAAAGTCGCTTAATAGCCGAGCGCGCAGCCGTCCTTGCGGGGATCGGAGCCGCCGGTGAGCGTGCCCTTGTCCCAGTCGATCCAGATCGCCTGGCCGCCGCCGAGCGGCGGGACCACGCGGGTGGTTTTGTGCCCGAGCTTCTTCAGGCCTTCGACGATCGCGGCGGGCACGCCGTCTTCCAGCTGATAGAAGCCTTCATAGTGGAAGCCTCGCGGCATATCGATGGCTTCCTGCACATCGCAGCCATAGTCGAGCATGTTGGTCAGCACATGGGTCTGCCCGACCGGTTGGTACTGCCCGCCCATCACGCCGAACGGCATCACCGCGCGGCCGCTCTTGGTGACAAGGCTCGGAATGATGGTGTGCAGAGGGCGCTTGCCCGGCGCGATGCAATTGGGATGGCCCACCTGGACGCGGAAGCCGCCGGCCCGGTTCTGCAGCAGGATGCCCGTCTTGTTGGACACGATCGCCGAGCCGAACGGATGGGCGATCGAATTGATGAACGAGCAGGCGTTGCGATCCTTGTCGACTACGGCGATGTAAACCGTCGACGGATGCATCGGCGGCGCCACGGTCGGCAGGTCGAGCATCCGGTCCAGCCGGATCTTGTCGCCATGCTCGTCGGCAAAGGCTTTCGACAGGAGGCGCGGCACGTCGACATCGACATGGGCGGGATCGGCGACATATTGTTCGCGCATCATGTAGGCAATACGCGCGGCCTCGGCCTCGAGATGGAAGCGCTCGATGCTCATCGCCGGGAATTTCGTCAGGTCGAAGCGCGACAGGATGTTGAGCATCACCAGCATGGTGATGCCCGGCCCGTTCGGCGGGCACTGCCAGACGTCGTGACCCTTGTAAGTGGTGCCGATCGGCACCGTGGTTTCGGTGGTATGGGCCGCGAAATCATCCAGCGTATGCAGGCCGCCGATGCCGCGCAGCGTCTCCACCATGTCCTCGGCGATCGCGCCGGTGTAGAACGCATCGCGGCCGCGCTTCGCGATCGCCCGCAGCGTGTTGCCCAGTTCAGGCTGATGGATCACGTCGCCGGTGACCGCGGGCTTGCCGCCCGGCAGCAGATAGCGTTCGCTATTGGTGCCCTTCTTCAACTTGTCGAACTGGTTCTTCCAGTCGAACGCGACGCGAGGCGCGACGACGTAACCTTCCTCCGCGGCCTTGATCGCGGGTTGCAGCAGGGTGTCGAGTCCTAGCTTGCCGTGATCGTGCAGGATGGTCGCCCATGCATCGACCGCGCCGGGAATGCTGACAGCATGTGCCGAGGTCAGCGGGATCGCATGCAGATTGCGCTCGAGATACCATTCGGGCGTGGCCGCCATCGGCGCCCGGCCGGAGCCGTTATAGGATACGATCTTGCCCTCGCCCCTCGGCTGGATCAGCGCGAAGCAATCGCCGCCGATGCCGGTCGACTGCGGCTCGATCACACCGAGCAGCGCGCAGGCCGCCACCGCCGCGTCCGCCGCGGTACCGCCGGCGCGCAGCACCTCGATCGCGGTCAGCGCCGCCAGCGGGTGCGACGTCGCCACCATGCCGTTTTGCCCATGAACCGTCGACCGTCCGGCGAGATGGAAATTCCTCATGTCAAATGGCTCGTTTTGGGGCGTTTGACCGCGCTTGCGGACGCCCGATATCAAGCGGGATTTCAGGGATGTCTGGCACATTGGGACCGCGCCGGGCAATGCTCGTCACGGAATGACGGCAATGCGGTTCGCAGGCTTGGCGAGCTTTCGCATTCCCTGCCCGCCTGATAGACCCGCGTCCATGTCGTACAAGGTCGCCGCTTTCTATCAGTTCGCAGCGCTTCCCGATTTTGTGGAACTGCGCGAGCCGCTGCGGACGCTTTGCGTCCGCCTGAAGCTGAAGGGCAGCGTGCTGCTGGCCCATGAGGGCATCAACGGCACGCTCGCCGGCGATCCCGGGGCCATCGGCGATTTCATCGCGGAATTGCGCGACGGCGTCCTGTTTGGCGGCCGGCTCGATCGTCTCGAGCTGAAATTCTCGCGAGCCGCCGCGATGCCGTTTCAGCGCCTGAAGGTCCGGCTGAAAAAAGAGATCATCACACTTGGCGACGCCGATGTCGATCCGACCCGGCAGGTCGGCACCTATGTCGAGCCCGCGGACTGGAACAGCTTGATCGACGCCCCCGGCGTAATGGTGATCGACACCCGCAACGCCTTCGAGATCGCGCTGGGCACCTTCGAAGGCGCCGTCGATCCTGGCCTGAAGCGTTTTGGAGAGTTCAAGGATTTCGCCGCGCGCCATCTCGATCCAGCCAGGCATCGGCGCATCGCCATGTTCTGCACCGGCGGTATCCGCTGCGAGAAGGCCAGCGCCTATCTGCTGGCGCGCGGTTTTGCGGAGGTCTATCACCTCAAGGGAGGCATCCTGCGCTATCTCGAAGGCGTCCCGGAGGCCAACAGCCGCTGGCGCGGCGAGTGTTTCGTGTTCGACGAGCGGATCGCGCTCGGGCACGGGCTGCGCGAGCGATCGGCGGGACATGATGGCGATGAGTGAATTGAAGACGCTCAGCGAGCGGATCGACCTGCTGGAAACCAGGCTGGCGTTTCAGGACGACACCATCGAGACCCTGAACAAAACGATCACCGAGCAATGGCTCAAGATCGACGCGCTGACGCGGCAGTTGGCAAACCTGAATGTGCGCCTGGCGGAAGCCGAATCGCGCACGCCCGGCCCGGCCAACGAACCTCCACCGCATTATTAGGAGTGAATCGGTTGTCGGGCTCAAATCGCAGCGCCCGGCCTTGCCCGAAAACGCTGGCGCTATTGGCCGGTCGCAAACCAGACCGTAAGCGCGACGATCACGACGATACTTCGCCTCACGGACGTGACGCGCTTCGAGCTGCCGCTTCGCGGCGGATCGTTTGCAGCGTGATTGAATCGGCGATCCGGTCGAAAGCCAAACGCTCTCGCCCTGTTCATCCTTCATTGTGATCGAAATTATCGAGACTCCGAACCCACCTTGCTCCGCGGCGACGCACGGTCGCGCTTACCGTCATGTTTCGACGGCGAAGGTTGCACCGCGCTGACCGGATCGGACGCGGGAAAGGTGTCTATCAGGCCAGCCTCAAGCTTCGCATGGAGGTCGCGGTCCGCTGCCGCGGCCTCGCGCGGATCGGCGGCATGCCGGTCATGTGCCGCAGGATTGAACTTCTCAGCCATAAACCCTCCGCTTTCCGAATAAACGGCGACATGATTGTAAACGGCGACACGATCGGGAAGTTCCTTTCCAGCGCTGGCGAATTCGGTTCCAACTCATGAAACCTTGCCGGAGACTGCACAACGAAGCCCGGCCGTGCCCGAAGTCAATTCGCCGCGGCGCGCGCGCAGCAGCGCCTCGACGATCTCGATCGAAATATTCAGCCGTTGATATCGCCGGTGCGTTGGAGTCCCCCGGCCTGATTGAACTCATAAAACCTTAAGTTGTGTATTGCTATCTTTCGGGGCACGGAGTGCCTGATCGATTCGCGTTCCAGGCCGGTGGTTCTGTTATCGGCGATCGAGAACGCCGAGACCGCCCCTGATCTCCATCAATGGCTTGGCTCCGCCCCCACCGGCGTGTATCAGAGGCATCGATACGCTTCCCGAGTACCCCGGACCGACACTTGCCCCAGATTTCCCCCGTTAAACCGTTCATCGAAGTGCTCTCAGGGCGCCGGCAACCGGTACCCCCGATCTGGATGATGCGGCAGGCCGGCCGCTACCTGCCCGAATACCGCGAGTTGCGCGCCAAGGCGGGCGGCTTTCTCGATCTGTGCTTCACGCCGGAATACGCCGCCGAAGTCACGCTGCAGCCGATCCGCCGCTTCAATTTCGATGCCGCGATCATCTTCTCCGATATTCTGGTCGTTCCCTATGCGCTCGGCCGCAAGGTGTGGTTCGAAGCCGGCGAAGGCCCGCGGCTCGATCCGCTCGACACGGCGGAGAAGGTCGCGACGCTGGCGCCGACTGCCGATTTCAGCAAACTCGAGCCGGTCTATGAGGCGCTGCGCCGGGTGCGGGCCGAACTTGATTCGCATATTGCGCTGATCGGCTTTTGCGGCGCGCCCTGGACGGTCGCCACCTATATGGTCGCGGGCCGAGGCACGCCCGATCAGGCGCCCGCGCGCATGATGGCCTATCGCCATCCGGAAGCCTTCGCTCGCATCATCGACACGCTGGTTGCGAATTCCATTCAATATCTGCTGGGCCAGTTCAAGGCCGGCGTCGATGCCGTGCAGATTTTCGATACCTGGGCCGGCGTGCTGCCGCCGGGCGAGTTCGAACGATGGTCGATCGAGCCGGCCCGGCGCATTGTCGAGGGCGTGCGCCGGGTCGTGCCTGACGCGAAGATCATCGGCTTCCCGCGCGGCGCCGGGGCGCTGCTGCCGGCCTATGTCGGCGCGACCGGTGTCGATGCCGTCAGCATCGACTGGACGGCGGAGCCGTGCTTTATCCGCGAGAAGGTGCAGAACCGTGTCGCCATCCAAGGCAATCTCGATCCGCTGGCGCTGATCGCCGGCGGCGCCGCGCTTGACCGCGCCGTCGACGATGTGCTGGCGAACTACGCCGGCGGCCGCCTGATCTTCAACCTCGGCCACGGCATCCAGCAGGAAACCCCGATCGCCCATGTCGAGCAGATGCTGCGGCGGGTGCGGGGATACAAGGGATGAGGCGGCTGACGAACGGCAACGCCGCTCGGATATGACCCGGCAGCGGCGCCGGCCTCAGCACCTGTGGAAATAGCGATAGGTATCCGGTGCGCTCATCCATTTGAAATCGGGCGTCAGCCCGCCGCGCGCATTGATCCACGCCTTGATGTCGGAAGCATAACTCCTCCACAGCAGCGCGGTCATGTCGGGACGGTGCGCCATGTGAAAGCCGAACCGGGCCTCCGGCGTGACGCAAATCCGGGAACGCGGAATGTGTCCCAACAATACCGTGCAGGCCGATTGGCAGGGCCCGACGATGCGGACGCTGACGCCGCGGGCCGCATATTGCTGCCAGCGCTGATTGTATGCGGCGACGCTGCCGCCATGGTCGTCGGATACGTCGATGGTTTCGGCAGCCGCGACCGGCGCGGCGAGCGAGAGGACGACCAGTATCAAGCTCGGCAACAACTTTCGCATCGAGATCATCTCCCCCTGAAAGTTGCAGGCCGGATCATACCGGACGGCTACGCTCGATGATCGCGGCCGCGCCCCTGGCCAGCAGATCGAACCCGACCGCACGGCCGAGTTCGCGCGGCCGGTCGGCCGGTCCGGAGCGGCTCGCCTCGATGAAGATGCCGCCATCGAGATCGAGCACCGAGGCGGAGAGCGACATCTGCCGGCCCTCGATGTGCGAATACGCCGCGATCGGCGAATTGCAATGGCCGTTCAGCACCCACAGCACCTCGCGCTCGGCATCAGCGCTATGGCGCGCGGCGGAATCGTCGATCAACGACAATGCCTGCCGGGTCTGCCAATCCGCGCTCGCGCATTCCACCGCGACGATGCCCTGGCCCGCCGCCGGCAGCATCTCCGCGGCCGGAAATTCGTAGCTAATGCGTTCCGAGAGGCCGACGCGATCGATCCCGGAGCGTGCCATGATCAGCGCATCCGCCGGCCCGACCGCGTTGCCATCGGGCAGCCGCTGCAATTCCAGGCCGTCGAGCTTGCGCATGCGGGTATCGGCCGCGCCGCGATAATGGATCACTTCGGCGCCGGGAAACAGCCGCCGCGCATAGGCCGCTCGGCGGACGGCGTTGGTGCCGATCTTGAAGCCTTTGCCGTGCGCGCGCCTGAGATCGTCGATCGAGACGCCCTTGCGCAGCACCAACACGTCTCCGGGCGGATCGCGCTTGAGCGTGGCGCCGATCACGAGCCCCGGGGTATCCTCGTTGCCCGGCATGTCCTTGAGCGAATGCATCGCGGCGTGCAATTCGCCCTTGAGCACGGCGCGGCGGATTTCAGCGACGAAGGCGCCGCCCTTGCCGCCATGGGGCAGCAGCTTGCCGACCTGGTCGGAATCCCCCGTGGTTTCGAACTTGACGATCTCGACATCGATATCGGGGGCAGCCGCGACCAGGCGGCGGGCAATTTCCTCGGTTTGCGCCAGCGCCATGACGCTCTTGCGCGTCCCGATCCGCAGGCGAATTGCCATCACTACACTCCATTCGATTGCCGCTGCAAACGCGGCCGACAAGGATAAAACCAGCTTGCACGGGAAGCAAACCCACGGGGGCCAGGAATACCGGACGTTACGATGTTCCCTCGACTTCCATCGGCTGCAAGCCGAGCCGCCGAAACAGCTCCATATCCCTGTCCGCTTCGGGGTTGCTCGCCGTCAACAAGGTGTCGCCGACGAAGATCGAATTCGCGCCGGCGAAGAAACACAGGGCCTGCATCTCGTCGGTCATCGCGGTGCGGCCGGCGGACAGCCGCACCACCGATCGCGGCATCAGGATTCTGGCGAGCGCCACGATGCGCACGAAATCGAGCGGCGCGATCGGCTCGGCATCGGCGAGCGGCGTGCCGGGAATCGGAATCAGCATGTTGATCGGCACGCTCTCGGGATGTTCCGGGAGATTGGCGAGCGTCGTCAGCATCGCGATGCGGTCGTCGGCCTCCTCGCCCATGCCGACGATGCCGCCGCAGCAGACCTTGATGCCGGCAGCGCGAACATTCTCGAGCGTCTCGAGCCGGTCGGCGAAATTCCGCGTGGTAATGATCTCGCCGTAATAGCGCTCCGAGGTATCGATGTTGTGGTTGTAGTAGTCGAGGCCCGCATGGCTTAATTGCTCGGACTGCGCGCGATCCAGCATGCCCAGCGTCATGCAGGTTTCCATGCCGAGCGCCTTGACGCCCTTGACCATCGCAACCACCGCTTCCATGTCGCGCGGCTTTGGATTTCGCCAGGCCGCGCCCATGCAATAGCGCGTTGCCCCTGCGTCGCGCGCCTTGCGGGCCTCGGCGATGACGTGCTCGACTTCCATCAGCTTCGAGGCGGTAAGGCCGGATTCGTGATGCA
>JAGXAF010000128.1 GCA_018971675.1 Bradyrhizobium sp. | reverse complement strand
AAGGGGGGAGGGAGTTGCGAGCGGAGACACCCATGCTGAACTTCTACGGCAAGACATTCGCCTCGCGTTTGCTGATCGGCAGCGCGCTGTACCCGTCGCCGGCGATCATGCAGGCGGCGATCCGCGCGTCCGGCGCCGAGATCGTCACGGTGTCGCTGCGCCGCGAGTCCGCTGGCGGCAAGACCGGCGATGCGTTCTGGGCGCTGATCCGCGAGCTTGACGTCACCGTGCTGCCGAACACCGCGGGCTGCCGCAGCGTGCGCGAGGCAGTGACCACCGCAAGGCTGGCGCGCGAATTGTTCGGCACGCCCTGGGTCAAGCTTGAGGTGATTGCCGACAATGACACGCTGCAGCCCGATGTCGTCGGCCTGGTCGAAGCGGCCGCCATCCTGATCAAGGACGGGTTCGAAGTATTTCCCTATTGCACCGAGGATCTCGGGGTCGCGACGCGGCTGGTGGAAGCCGGCTGCAAGGTGGTGATGCCGTGGGCGGCGCCAATCGGCAGCGCCAGGGGCATCATCAACCGCGACGCGCTGCGCCTCTTGCGCGACCGGCTGCCCGACATCACGCTGGTGGTCGATGCCGGCCTCGGCGCGCCCTCGCACGCGGCGCATGCGCTCGAACTCGGCTATGACGCCGTGCTGCTCAACACCGCGATCGCAAAAGCCGCCGATCCCGTCGCGATGGCGACTGCCTTTCGGCAAGCCGTCGAGGCCGGACGCATCGCGCATGAGGCCGGGCTGATGCAAGCCCGCGATTTTGCCTCTCCCTCCACTCCAGTCATCGGGACCCCGTTCTGGCATGCCGTATCCTGATCGCTCCGCGTATCCCGATCGCTTCTATCCTGTCGTCGACAGCGTCGCCTGGGTGGCGCGGCTCGCCGCGCTCGGCGTCGGCACCGTGCAATTGCGCGCCAAGGGCCTCGACGACGCGCGTGCCTTGCAAATCGTGACGGACGCGCTTGAGGCAACGAAAGGCACCGCGACCAAACTCGTGGTCAACGATTACTGGCGCGCGGCGATCATGGCCGGCGCAAAGCATCTGCATCTCGGCCAGGAAGACCTCGCCGACGCCGATCTCGGGACGATCCGCGACGCCGGGCTGACGCTCGGCATCTCCACGCATGACGGTGAGGAACTGGCAACTGCGTTGCGCGCCAAGCCGGATTACATCGCGCTGGGCCCGATATTTCCGACCACGCTGAAATCGATGCGCTTCGCGCCGCAAGGCATTCCGAAGATCACCGAGTGGAAGAAACGGGTCGGCAACATTCCGCTGGTGGCGATCGGCGGTATCAAGTTCGAACAGGCGCCCGCGATCTTCGCGGCCGGCGCCGATTCGATCGCCGTCGTCAGCGACGTCACCCAGAACGCCGACCCCGACGCGCGGGTCAGACAATGGCTCGGCGACGATGCGGAGGCCGCGTGAGATGAAATTACGTTCCGCCGTCATTGCCAGCGCAGCGTTTGCCCCAAGCGAGGCCCTCATCCTGAGGAGCGCGCCCTTGCGCGCGTCTCGAAGGATGGCCGCGCGTGGCCCATGGTTCGAGACGGCGCTCGCGCGCCTCCTCACCATGAGGTGCGCTTTGGGGCTCGCGACGATCGCTTCAACATAACCGACAACGAATTTAACGGAGGATATGTCATGAACATCCGCTCCAATCCCGACACCACCCGCCCCGCCGTCACCACCGGCCCGCTTCCCGCTTCGCGCAAGATCTTCGTCACCCCCGATGAGGCGCCGGATCTGCGCGTGCCGTTGCGCGAGATCATCCTCAGCGAAGGCGCGGGCGAGCCGAACGTGCCGGTCTACGACACTTCCGGGCCCTATACCGACCCCAGCGTGGTGATCGACGTCAACGCCGGCCTGAAGCGCCCGCGCATCGAATGGGTGAAAGAGCGCGGCGGCGTCGAGGAATATCAGGGCCGCGAGATCAAGCCGGAGGACAACGGCAATGTCGGCGCCTCGCATGCGGCGAAAGCATTCACCGCCCACCACAAGCCGCTGCGCGGCCTCGATGGCCCGTCCTCTGTTCCCTCCCCCCTTGCGGGGTCCGAGGCGAGCAAAGCTCGCTCTCGAGGTCAGGGTGGGGGGTCCACAACGGCAGCCTCGCCTGCGGCTACCCCCACCCCTAACCCCTCCCCGCAGGGGGGAGGGGAACGAGGCATCGCGTGGGCTCGTGGACCTGGCCACCCCCCGATGATCACGCAGCTCGAATTCGCCCGCGCCGGGATCATCACCAAGGAGATGATCTATGTCGCGACCCGCGAGAACCTTGGCCGCAAACAGCAACTGGAGCGCGCCGAAGCCGCGCTCGCCGACGGCGAAAGCTTTGGCGCCTCGGTGCCGGCCTTCGTGACGCCGGAATTCGTCCGCAGCGAGATCGCCCGCGGCCGCGCCATCATTCCCTGCAACATCAACCACGGCGAACTCGAGCCGATGATCATCGGCCGCAACTTCCTGACCAAGATCAACGCCAATATCGGCAACTCGGCGGTGACGTCTTCGGTGGAAGAAGAGGTCGACAAGATGGTGTGGGCGATCCGCTGGGGCGCCGATACCGTGATGGACCTCTCGACCGGGCGCAACATCCACACCACGCGCGAGTGGATCCTGCGCAACGCGCCGATCCCGATCGGCACCGTGCCGATCTACCAGGCGCTGGAGAAATGCGACGGCGACCCCGTGAAACTGACCTGGGAGCTCTACAAGGACACCCTGATCGAGCAGTGCGAACAGGGCGTCGACTATTTCACCATCCACGCCGGCGTGCGGCTGCCCTACATCCACCTCACCGCCGACCGCGTCACCGGCATCGTCTCGCGCGGCGGCTCGATCATGGCGAAGTGGTGCCTGGCGCATCACAAGGAAAGCTTCCTCTACACCCATTTCGAGGAAATCTGCGACCTGATGCGCAAATACGACGTGTCGTTCTCGCTCGGCGACGGCCTGCGGCCGGGCTCGATTGCGGACGCCAACGACCGCGCGCAATTCGCCGAACTGGAAACATTGGGCGAACTGACCCAGATCGCGTGGAACAAGGGCTGCCAGGTGATGATCGAGGGTCCCGGCCACGTGCCGCTGCACAAGATCAAGATCAACATGGACAAGCAGCTCAAGGAATGCGGCGAGGCGCCGTTCTATACCTTGGGGCCGCTGACCACCGACATCGCGCCGGGCTATGACCACATCACCTCCGGCATCGGCGCCGCGATGATCGGCTGGTTCGGCTGCGCGATGCTGTGCTACGTGACGCCGAAGGAGCATCTCGGCCTGCCCAACCGCGACGACGTCAAGGTCGGCGTCGTCACCTACAAGATCGCGGCGCACGCCGCCGATCTCGGCAAGGGCCATCCGGCGGCGCAATTGCGCGACGACGCGCTGTCGCGCGCCCGCTTCGACTTCCGCTGGGAGGACCAGTTCAACCTCGGTCTCGATCCCGAGACCGCGCGCAGCTTCCACGACGAGACGCTTCCCAAGGAAGCCCACAAGGTCGCGCATTTCTGCTCGATGTGCGGTCCGAAATTCTGCTCGATGAAGATCACACAAGACGTCCGCGACTACGCCGCGACGCTGAACGACCCCGCGAATGTCGGATTGTCGATCTCCGGCACCATCGAGGACGGCATGGCTGCCATGAGCGCCAAGTTCAAGGAGATGGGATCGAATGTGTATCTCGACGCCGAGAAGGTGAAGGAGAGCAATCGGGCGCTGTGAGGCCCCCGATCTCGACGCATCCATCGGAGACAACGGCCGGGCGAAAGTCCGGCCTTTTTCTTCGGATGTGCCGCTGACGACCACGTTTCCGATTCACATTTCAAACAGCCACTCCACCCGTCATTCCGGGATGCGCCTCTTGGCGCAGGCCCGGAATCCATAACCACTGTATTCGTGATCGATACGGAACGGGGAAACGGGGGGGTGCCCTGACTTGAAATGGCGAACTACGCCTCTTGGCAATCTTGCTGAACCGACGACGGAGAATCCCATGCCCATCCACCACTTCCCCCCACCACCCGGTGTCAAAGCCCCGCCGCTCTCGTTTGCCGCGCACGTCGGCGACCTGTTGTTCATCTCGGGCATTCCGGGTTTTGACGAGAATCGCGAATTGCCTGACGGATTCGAGGCGCAGTTCTCCTTTGTCGTGAAAAACATCAAGCGCGTGCTCGACGAAGCCGGCGCGACGTTTCGCGATCTGGTCAAGGTCAATGTGCTGCTGACGCGCGCGGCTGATGTCGCTGTCATGAACAGGCTCTATGCCGAGGCGTTCGGACCGGCGCCCTATCCGGCGCGGACCACCTGCGTGGTGCAGGCGCTGCCCGATCCGAAGATGCTGATCGAGATCGAGGGCGTGGCGTCGTTGAAGGCGTAGGGTGGATTAGGCGGGAGCCCGTAATCGCCGCTTATATCTTCGTCATGGCCGGGCGTGTCCTGGCTTGTCCCGGGCATCCACGACTTAAGTTCACCCGTTGCAAAGCAAGATGTGGATGGCCGGGACATCTGGCGCGAAGACGCGCTTCGCGCTGTTGCCCGGCCATGACGCGCGGAAACGACCGCGACTTACTGCCTTTCGATTTTGGTGATGGTGTTCTTGCCACCCACTTCGCTGGCGGAGAACGTGACCTTGTCGCCGGCGTGCACGCTGTCCAGCAGGCCCGGCGCGGCCCTGTATTGTTGTTCGGTCGCGCCGCCACCACCCGCGCCGACCGTGTCGTTCTGGGCCTGCCGGACGGCGATGGTTCCGTTGATTCGATCGATTGTGGTGATGGTGCCCGTCAACGATTGCTGGGCCAGGGTCACCGAGGGAACGGCCGCGAGCATGGCGCCGGCCAACATCATCCTTGCCAGATTCATCGAAATCTCCCGGTTTTTGGCCCGTTCAGGATAAACCGGAACGAGCCGGTTTGTTCCACAAGATCATATGCGCCGGGATCATATACGCCGGCTTCGCGCCGGAAACATGACGGGAGATGCGCCAGCCCATTCAGCTACGCACCGGCGCAGACGCTTTGGTTGACGCAGGGTTTACGAAACCCCGCGCAAAATCGGCTGATCTTTCCTCAGGGCCGGATCGAATCCCGCCTCCCACGGAAATCGCCCTTCGCTGTCCGACCACACAAGCTGAAGGCAGGGAAACGGCTCGGGCCAATTCTGGTAGAACCAGAGCGCTGCTCCCAGATATTTTTCGTAGAACTCCACGGGCACCTCGACAAAACATGCCTTTCTGCCGGGGATAACGTCGGAAGAGATATCGCCATCGATAAACTTCTTGCCAAAGGTTGCCCTGCTGCAGACGGTATCGATGGCCCTGGCGGCCTGCAATGGCGCCATTCCGAATACGATAATCTCGGCCTGCGCGTAATTGAGGGCGAGGCCGACGGAAAACGCGTAAGGCGGGTTTTCGTTGTCACCGCCGCCCGTCAGGATGTGGCAACCACGCTCGCGGATGTTGCGGAGCAGCGCCTCGTCGGCTTCTTCCTGCGCTATGGGCCATTCGAAATCCCTGAACATCAGCAACAACTCCCGTCATTCAATTCGACCGGCGGAACGGATCGGTACAACCTGTGGAACCGGCGAATTACTAGCGCCTTTTCCGTTCCGATGGAATCGGAACGGGGCTCTAGATTCTTGTTTTGACGCGTTTTCTTTACGCGAACCGGTATCCACTCCGCTCGAAAACGCTCTAGCATCGGTCGATCACGATGGCGAGTACCACAAAATCGCCAGGTGGGGGCAAAATCAGCACAGCAATTCGATCAGAAACCCGATCGGAACACGCAAGGATGGGTACTTCGCACAGGGCTCCAAACAACGTCTTTGTCCGCCTTTACGCCTGACCGCCGCTCTACAAGTAAGGTATGATCCCGCAGGATGAACCTGCCGCTTCGCATTGAACCGGTTGCTCACGGGAAGGCTGCGATAGCCATGCACAATCTTACGCCTGTTTCCGGACTATTGGGTGGCGCGCTGATCGGGCTCGCTGCAGCAAGCCTGATGCTGCTGACGGGCCGCATCGCCGGCGTCAGCGGCATTTTCGGCGGGCTGTTGGCGTGGCAGCCCGGCGACCGGGCCTGGCGGCTGGCGTTCGTCGCGGGGCTGATTGTCGCACCGCTGATCGCCACGCTCGCGGGCGCCCCGCTGCCGAGGCCGGCGATGTCGGCAAATCTGGCGCTGGTAGCCGTCGGTGGTCTGTTGGTCGGTTTCGGCAGCCGCATGGGCAGCGGCTGCACGTCGGGCCATGGCGTCTGTGGATTCGCGCGGCTGTCGGTGCGTTCGATCGCGGCAACCCTGATTTTCATGGGCACGGCGGTCATCACGGTGGCGGTCGTTCGCCACGGCTTCGGGAGCTAGCACGATGCCTCTCCTTCTTGCCTGTTTCGGCTGCGGGCTGATGTTCGGCGCCGGCCTTTTGATCTCCGGCATGACGCAACCCGAAAAAGTGCTGGGCTTCCTGGACCTGTTCGGCGCCTGGGATGCAACGCTCGCTTTCGTGATGGCCGGCGCTGTGGCGGTCGCCGCCACCGGTTTCGCGCTGGCGCGGCACCGCGGCGCGCCGGTCTTTGCACCCGGCAATCTCTGGCCCGCCCGAAACGACATCGACACGCCGTTGGTGACCGGCGCCGTGCTGTTCGGTCTGGGCTGGGGGCTGGTCGGCATCTGTCCCGGCCCCGCGCTGGTCAATCTCGCCGGGTTCAGCCTGCCGATCGTGGTCTTCGTCGTCGCCATGGCGCTTGGCATGGTCGGCTTTGGGTTGCTGCCGACGCGCAGCGCCTCGAGCGGCACGGTAAATCCAACCATCACGTCACGCGCCGACGGATGAGCGATGCTGACCCTTTACTCCTATCCTGAATTGTTCGGCGTCGCCGACAATAACGGCTACGGCCTGAAGGTGTTCGCGTTCCTGAAGCTCGCAGGCCTGCCATTCACGCATCGGCATGTGTTCGACGCCTCAGTCGCACCGCGCGGGCAGTTGCCCTATATCGTCGATGACGGCGAAAGCATCGGTGACAGCGAGACCATCATCGCCTACTGCGTCCAAAAATATCGCCTCACCCTCGACGCGGCACTGACGACGGCGCAACGCAGGACCGACCACCTCGTCACCCGCATGCTGGACGATCTCTATTGGGTGATGTCGTATTCGCGCTGGAAGGACGACCGGTTCTTTCCGGCGTTTCGCGACGGCTTTATCGCGCAGCATGCCCAGATCGACGAAGCCGGCCTGAACAAGGCCCGGGAATACAATGCGCAGCGTTATTTCTACCAGGGCATCGGCCGCTACGCGCCGGAGCAGGCCTATGCGCGAGGGCTCGCGGATCTTAAGGTGTTGGCCGATCTGGTTCCGTCGCAAGGTTACGTGCATGGCGCAAAGCCCTCCAGCGTCGATGCCGGAATCTACGGGTTCATCGCCAACATTTATTTCTTCCCGATCGCGACGCCGCTGAAGGCCTTCGTGGTTTCGCAAGCCAATCTGGTGCGGCATTGCGAGGCCGTTCACGCGGTGATCAGCCGGTGAGGTCGTAGCCGTGCGAGCATTTTCTTTCGTCATGGCCCTCGAACTACAGCGTTGTCAGCGAGACGGTACCGACCTTCTCGCCGCGCTCGACGTGTCGTCTCGACAAACGTCGACCGGCTGACCTTCGATGAATTCCCAAAACGCGAATGGCTGCTATCGCGGCACATTCACTCCAGCCTTGAAAATGCCAGCCTTGGAAATGCCATGGCTAATCCACCAACGCGCCGCGGATATCGGGCGATTTGGTGTCGCCCGCGGGGCATTTTGGTGCATCAGGGGCGCGTTAGGGTTTTGTTAACCGAGTTCGCCCAGCCTCGAAACCGGGGTTGTTCATTCTCGATGTTTCCGTTCCTTGGTTCGAGCGGGCGTTGATCGGGAGGCGTAAATGTCTCAAGAGTCCGTTGTTTTCACATCGGCTGTTTTCTCGCCGCAAGGTCCGGCGACCTCGCTCACTCCAGAACAAATCGTGCCGCTGTTGGTCGGATCCACCGTCGGTGAGATCGAGCGCGAACTGGTGCTGCAAACGCTTTCGCGTTGCCAGGGAAACCGGACCCACGCCGCGCGCATGCTCGGGGTGTCGATACGCACCCTGCGCAACAAGATCCGGCTCTATTCGGCCGATGGAACCGGTGTGCACGCGCCTGCGGATTAGAATCTGGTCGCCGGCCTTGTCGGGTCCGATCGATCGCCGGATCGAATTTATCTGGCGGAATCCCGACGGCCGATGACGACCCGGCGCATGAGGCGATACCAGAGATAACCGGCGATGACGCCGCCGATTGTCGTGATGACGACATTGGCGAGGCTGAATACGCCGCTCCACAGCAGCATGCCGGCGGTCCAGAACAGCGTGAAAAACGCCGCGCTCCACTTCAATCCGATGGCGGAATTCATGAGCCGGCTCCGATCGTGCCGTTGTCAACGAAGATCGACGAGCCGGGCGAGTGCGGCGGTTTCAGCGGGATCGGAGGATCGACGGGCAGATACATGGGTGGCTGGTACATGGGTGGCTGGCTTTCTCGAGGCGATGAATCTACCGGCCAGCATGCGCGCCAGCGTTCCGCCGTACCGTGAGCTACGTCACGGTGGAAGCTGATCGCGCCTCGCTACCCGAACCGTAGCCTCGAACGTTCGCGCGCCTTCTCGGCCTCGACCTCGCGGTCGCGCGCCGGCGCGGAGGTCTGCAGCGAGGCCAGCAGGCGGCGGGCGCTGTCGGCCACTTCCGACACCGCGCGGTTGAACGCCTCGGCATTGGCCTGCGACGGCGAATTGAAGCCGGACAGCTTGCGGACGAATTGCAGCGCGGACGCGTGGATTTCCGCCTCGCTCGCCGGCGGCTCGAAATTGAACAGCGTCTTGATGTTGCGGCACATGATTTCCTCCTTCACGGGGGTGGATTCCGGGTCGCCCGCAAGGACGATCGGCCGGCATGAAATCCGACATCGCGCCTCATTCTGTCATAGAATGGAGCGCGGGTTCACCCCCTGCCGCAAGGCGCGGACGGCGGCTGGACCTGCACCATCCCGGAAGCTCTGCCGCGACGGTTGCGGCGGCACGCGCCATGCGCGATTGAGCGTTCGATGTCAGCAAGCCGTTTTCGCAAGATTGCACTCGGCCTTCCCGGCGCGGTCGAGGGCGCGCATCAGGGCCATGCCGATTTCCGCGCAGGAAAGCGCATCTTCGCGACGCTCGGATATCCGGACGCGAACTGGGGCATGGTGAAACTGACTCCGGAACAACAGGCCGTGCTGGTCGAAGCCGAGCCCGATATCTTTCGTCCGGTGCCGGGCGGCTGGGGCAAGCACGGCAGCACCAATGTCCGGCTTGCGAAGGCCAGTGCGACGACCCTGCGAAGCGCGCTCACCCAAGCTTGGAGCAACGTCGCGCCGAAACCAAAGCCTGCATCGCGCCGGCGAGGTTAGTGCGTTTTCGAGCGAAGCATGCCCTCGGACTTGATCCGTGGGTGGATAGCGGTTCGCTTAAAGAAAACACGTAAAAACGAGAATATGGAGCCCCGTTCCGATTCCATCGGAACGGAAAAAGCTCCAGGGTCGGCCGCTCACCATCGCGCGCGGTGATCGCGGCAGTTTCAGCCCTCGGCAGCCTGGGCGTGCTCCCAGGCGCGGCGCAAGCCTTAATCCCCGCTTTCGAGCCCGCCGACGTGCTTCTGGGTATACAATTCAAGCCCGATGCGCTGGATCAGGTCGAGCTGGGTTTCGAGGAAATCGATGTGGTGTTCCTCGTCCT
>JAGXAF010000127.1 GCA_018971675.1 Bradyrhizobium sp. | reverse complement strand
TCGCGCATATCACTGGTAAGTCAAATGATACAACCGCTGCCGGTGCTGCAATCTTCTTCTGGGCGCGCGTCGCTCATCTCATCGTCTACGTGGCCGGCCTCAAATATGTACGCACGATTGCATGGTTCGGCGGCTGGGCTGGCGGCGTCATGATTTTGATGCAGCTGTTCAAATAGGAATCCCGCCGACGCGATGTGGGCCGGTATGTGGGTAGAAAAGTGGGCTCTGTTGGATTGCGGACCGGACATGGCGGTTCTGGCGGAGACGGAGGGATTCGAACCCTCGATAGGGCTTTACAACCCTATAACGGTTTAGCAAACCGCCGCCTTCAGCCACTCGGCCACGTCTCCGGCACGGCCGATATGCCCGACGCGACGGCGGGCCGCAAGCGGCAGATTCGAGGCTGACGGCTTCCTCGCCGTTTCAGGCGCCAAGCTTCGGGCGGCTTTCCGGATTCCTGCGGATATATCTCTTTAGAGAGTCCGGTCGCGCTCCTCAAGTGCGGCGGATTCGACGGCGCGGCGATCGGCAGCTTCCCTCCAACCGCGATCCGCGCATCAACGGCAACGCGGTCGACCGGACCGCTCGGCCAATATCTCCTTTGTGGCGAAGGGCTTCTGCGGCCCCGCGCGAATCGCATGCAGACCTGTTTTGAGTCTCGGTGGGGCGGAAATTGATTCGGGCGCAAATCACGCGCAAAAGCCAAAAACGGGCGGCGGAACTGTCACGCGACGGTCATCGCGCAAATCGTGCTCATAAGAAATAATAATATAAAACAACGACTTATGAATAAGGCGCAATCACAACCACGTGTTATTTGTGCAACACCCATCCAAAAACAGACTAGGGGAACCCTTGCAAAGTGGTTCCTTTATTGCGTGTGCAAGAGTCCTCGGTAATTGTGATGTTGCGACGGAGGGGGGCATCCCGAGGTCGTCCCGTTCTAGGTGGTTCGCTTAAGTCCCTCGCGTTCATGCGGGTGTGTCCGAAGGCGCGAAGCGACTAAGCGGGTCAAGGGACAAGGGAACCAACCTTAAGGGTAATTCCACCCAGCGGATCCGGAACCTTCCCTAAAAGCAACTTGGAGGTTTAGCATGAAGATGGTTAAGAGCCTAATCCTCGGCTCAGCGGCGGGTCTGGTCGCCATGAGCGGGGCACAGGCGGCCGATCTTCCCGTGAAGGCCAAAGCGGTCGAATACGTGAGGATCTGTTCCCTGTACGGTGCTGGGTTCTATTACATCCCGGGCACCGACACCTGCATCAAGCTCGGCGGCTATCTGCGCGTCGACATGGGCGTGAATACCAACGGCATATTCACCAGCAACTACTCCACCACCAGCTCCAACCCCGGTGGTTTGGGTAATCGTTTCACGAACGCTCTCACCTGGCGCTCCCGTGAAGACCTCAACATCGATACGCGCACCGCGACCGAGTACGGTGTGGTCCGCACCTTCTTCGATGCGGTGTTCACCTGGACCGATGACAGCTATACCGCGAGCTCCAACTCCGGCCTGGGCAGCGCCTATTCGCAGCTCGGCCAAAGTGGCTCCGGCTCGGGCGCTTCGATTGTCAACGCCGGCAACGCGACTTCGGGCGGCGTCGCCACCGGTTCGCTCGGCGTCTATCATGCCTTCATCCAGTTCGCCGGATTCACGATCGGTAAGGCCGCCTCGCCGTTCAGCGCTCCCTGGGGCCAATATCCCGGCAATATCAACGACGCGCTTGTCGGCGGCGGTGCCGCGCTCACCGGTGTCAACCAGTTCGTCTACACCGCCCAGTTCGGCAACGGCGTTTCGGCCACGATTGGTGTTCAGGACCCGACCCAGTACTATCAGGCTGGCATCCTGAACTTCGGCGTTGCCGGCACCGGAGTCGGCACGAGCGGGCTTGGCTTCAACGATTACGCCGGGACCGTTGCTCCGGATATCGTCGGCAATATCAAGCTCGATCAGGCTTGGGGCATGGTCCAGTTGTCGGCGGCCGCGCATGACAACAATCCCGCCTACTACTGCAACTCCACTGCCGGCGCTTCGGCTGCTGGCGGCGCCTGCGGAGCGGCTGGTCCCAACACGATCACCGGTCATCCCGACACCAAGTGGGGATTTGCCGTTCAAGGTTCGATCACGATCAAGAACATCCCGACCGGACCTGGCGACACGATCAATGCTGATGGCGTCTACACCAACGGCGCGACCCGCTACAACATTCATGAGCAGTCTCAAGCCGGAGCCTGGACGACCTTTGCGGGCACCAACGCTGTCGGCCCGCTCGGAAAGGTTGGCATCGGGGTAGCTCCCGACGCCGTGTTCAATGCAGGCGGTCAACTCCAGTTGATCAGTACGTGGGGCGGACGCGCCGCGTTCAACCACAACTGGGATCCCTACTGGAGCACGTCGGTCTACGGCGCCTATGCTTTCGTAGACTATGGTTCGAACACCGTGGGCTCAGGTTCTGCGGCGGACGTGTTCTGCGGCAGTTTCACCGCAGCCAACACCAATGCCAGGACAGGTGCAAGCATTACCAGCTGCAACCCGAACTACAGTGTGACGCAGATTGGCACCGTTACCCGCTGGACGCCCGTCAAGAACCTGACCTTCTCGGGTGAGTTCGTCTACTCGCACCTGAGCCAGAACAACGTGGGTACCGTGACGGCCAATGGCTCCTACGGCACCGGTCTGTATCAGCTCGCCGACCAGAACACCTATCAGGTTCTGCTCCGCGCACAGCGCAACTTCTAAATCCTGGTTGTTTGATCAGAACCAAGGGATGCCCCCTGATCAGAAACACGGGAAGCCCCGGCGGGAAACCGCCGGGGCTTTTTGCTCGATAAATCCCCTGCTTTCCACACCTTCAGAGCGGCCGCGAAGCCTGCCCGGATTGGCCACGCCACGAGCGCAGCGACGCCTCCGCGCAAATTCTCCAGGGCCGGCCGGACGGCTGAACAAGCCGGAAGAAGGACAGATTCGCTGGTTTGCTGAGGTCGCGAGCCAACCGGCAGTGGCGGCAGCTTGACTCAGGCGATCGTGCATTCTAGCGTTATATTTGTAGAGATATAGTCAAGCACAGGTCGCCTTAGTCTGGAGTCGGGCGTGTGTCCATGCTGTCGGTTGCGTTTCCGGGAATGGGCACAGCAAAAGCTTGTCCTGCCTTGCCATTTCGCACCGATCCAGCACCAGGCGGCGCGCGGGTCTATCCAGTGCGTGCACTCCATGGCTGGCTTGCCACCACGAAAACGGCCGGGGCGCTGATGCTGCCGCCGCGTTCGGCGCGCGGGGCTGCGGCCGACGGCGCCGTGGTGCGGGGCCCGGCTTGACGAACCCTGATGTTGATCTCAGAACCGCCGAGTGCCGGCGCGCGCCCGTTGCGACCAGTTCGGGTCGCCGGGCCGGGACGTCGGACCCCGTACTCGAAGCAATCGAAAGAGGATAATCCATGCCACGTTTGTGCAATCCAAATACGCGGCGCGCCAGCTATAGATGCGTGTATGTCGGCTGTTTGACAGCAGTTCTGCTACTGCCAGGAATTGCCAGCGCGCAGACACCCTCTCATTCTCCGCAATCGAATGCAGCACCGTCCACCGCCGGATCAGGGAGTTATCCGCAAGCCTCGACCTCAACGTCGACTTTCGACGATTGGGTCGTGCGGTGCGAAACCAGGCCGCCGGCGGCAAAAGTGTGCGAGGTTGTACAAACGATCTCGGCGCGCAACCAACAGCAACAGCAGAGCGTCATTGCGGAAGTCGTTTTCGGCAAGATAACCAAGACCGACCCGTTCAAACTGATCGTCCAGTTGCCGCCCGGCGTATATCTGCCCGCGGGAGCAAGCGTCATTGTCGACGACAAGACCCCGGCGATCAGCGCAAGTTTCACCCACTGCCAGCAAACTTGCGTGGCCGAAGCTGAACTCAAGCCAGAAATTATTCAAATACTGAGAAGCAAGACCAAACCCGAGCCGGCCCGGCTGGAGTTTGATGACGGCGCGCGCCACAAGGTGGCTTTGGCCTTGTCGTTAAAGGGCCTGCCGGCAGCGCTCGCCGCGCGCGACCAGCAGACCCAATAGGTCTCGCGGACCCGGCCGGTCAGGCGCTGTGAGCAGCAACGCGGCATCGTGGAGCGCGCAAATCCTGAGAGCGACCCGACATTGGGAGCCGTAGCCCCGCCGTTCTATAGACCCGCCGCCTTGGATTGACGGCCGGTGCCGCGGATCCGGTCCGACAGGTTGATCAGGAACATCGCGGTCGGTCGCAGGATGAACAGATCGGCGATCAGGGCCGAGATCATCGCAAATGCGCTGAGCCAGCCGAACAGGCGCAGTGACGGCAGATCCGAGAACACCGTCACCACCAGCCCGCAGGCCAGCACCACCGTGGTCAGGATCAGCGCCGGACCGACCAGCACGGTGGCGCGTTCGACCGCGAGTTCGGAACTGACACCCGGTGTGGTCTCGAGCCTCAGCCTGTTGAGGAAGTGGATGGTCGCGCTCAGTCCGAGGCCAAAGGACACGGTGAGCGCAACGACGCTGGCGAATTGCAGCCCCTCACCCATCAAATACAGCAACGTACCCGACAGCACGACCGGGAAGATACCGGGCAGGATGCAGGAGAACATCACCACCAGGGAACGGAACGCGAGCCCGATGAAGATCGCGACCAGCGCGAACTCGACCGTCAACCCGCGATTGAGCTTTTCGATCATGCTGGCGCTGTTGCGCGCGGCGATAGCGGACAGGCCGGTGACCGCGATCTCGTAGCCCGGATGTTTGGCGCGGATGACATCGAGTGCGCCATCGAGCTTCTCGACCACCGGCAATATCTGGCTGGAATCGAGATCGGGCACCCTGCCCGACACCACCACGGCCTTCCCGTCGGCCGAGATGAAGCGCCGCACCAGATATTTCGGGATCGCGTTGACATATTCCTGCAGGGTCGCGACGTCGGCACTGCCGACTTTTTCCGCGAGCCAGCGTCTCAGCGTCTCCAGCGACCAGACATTGCCGACGCCCGCCGTCTTTTCGACGGTGGCGTGAACATCGGCGATCGTCTCCAGGGTTTCCGGCGAATAGAGCGTCTGGTCCTTGGGGAACTCGATCAGCACGTCGATCGGATTGGCGCCGGTCAGCTTGGCGTCGAGCCGGCTGCTGGCAGCAACCGCCTGACGCTTGTCAGGCACCTGGTCGGCGAGCCGGTAACGCGGCTGCAAATTGGCATAAACGACACTCAGCCCCGCCACGAACAGCACCGCGATCAGGCTGAACATGCCAGGGCGGCTGACCATGCGCACGGCGATCCAGTAACAGAAGCTGCGCAACGCCTGGACGCCGGCGTCCGCGGTCTGGAATTTCACCGCGAACACCTTTTCATTGCGCACCAGCAGCACGCCGAACACCGGCACCAGCGACAACACCGCGAGCAGCGCGATGATGGTGGCGGCAAGTCCGGCCTCGCCGAATTTCCGGATCAGGTCGGAATCGGAGAATTGCAGGGCGATAAAGGAGATGCCGGCGGTGCCATGGGTGAGCACGCAGGCGGGCCCCACCACCAGCACGGCATTCTTGAATGCGGTCAGCTTGTCCTGGCCCGCGATCAGCCGGTCGCGCGCCGCAAACGTCAGCTGCATGGAGTCGGAGAAGCTGATCACCATGATCAGCGGCGTCATTACGTTCAGAAACATGTTGAGATTGAAATTGGCCCAGCCGAGACCACCGAGCGCGAGCAGGATCGCGATCATCGGCGGAAACGCGGCGACCACCATGAACGATATCTTGCGGAAGAAGATGATCGCGATGATGCAGCCGGCGAGAATGCCTAAGATGTTATAGGTCAGCCCGTCGCGCTCGACCGCGTTACGGATTTCGAGCTGCATGACCGGAACACCCGATAGCTCGGCCTTGAGCCCGCTGTCCTTGAGATCTTCGGCCATCAACTTTCTGATGTCGCCGACCGTGTTGGCGAGCTTGCTGCTCGCGACCACCTCGGGCTCGAGCGACAGCACGATCAGCGCCAGGGTGCCATCCTCCGACAACAGCTTGCCGCGAATGATCTCGTTGTTCTTGACGGTTTCGACGAACCGGTCGTAGTCGGCGCCCCGCGGCAGTACGCTTGGGAACAGTGCCGCCGGAAGCTTGCCCGGCGCCGGCGCCTGTCGCGCCGAAAACAGCGAGATCAGGCCGCGGGTCCCATCGACGAGCTGCAGGTCGGTGACGAGATTGCGCAGCTTCTCAAGATTGTCGCGCGCGAGCAGCGTCTTGCCCTCGACCACGACGAGGACATCGAATTCCGTCGCCGGGAAGCGTTTGGTCTCCGCCTCATATTGCTTGTAGTCCTTGGAATTGGAACGGAACAACTGGCTCAGCGAGTCGTCGATCTTGATGCGCTGGATGCCGAAGATCGCGCCGACGATCAGCACAGCGAGGATCACGCAGGACAGGATCGGCGCCTTGATCGCGATCAGGCCGATACGCTCCAGCCCGAAGGCGATGCTGAGCCCCTTGGGCGGCTGCTCGATCCGGTCGGTATGGACCTGGCTTCCGATGTTCTTTTCGAGCATGCCTTGTCCGATCCTCACATCAGCTCAATTTGCAGGCTTAGGTGCTGTTCAGGTTCCCGGCAGCGAATGAGGCCTTGAATCGGCCGAGGATGATGCCGCTAGCCTTTGAAAACAATACGGAAAACTTGCCGAATGGGTTAGCAGGTCCGCTCGGCCTATCGCAAGCTCGGGCCTCGACACAATATCGATATCCAACGCTGAAAATGGCCTCAAACCGCCGTTTTGTCGGGGCAGTCCGCCCCGGCAGCGATCCGCCGCGTCGTTCCGCCGCCACTTTCGTCCTTCAGCGCCACGCCGGTGACGCCTCGCGCAAGCCCCTCGCGGACCAGCCACGCGATCCTCAAAGCCGCCTCCTCATGACCAAGTCCCGCGCCGTGGATGTTGGAAACGCAATTGCGCTCCGCGTCGGTGCGGCCCGGCCGCGGTGCGAAGGTCAGATACGCGCCGAGACTGTCAGGGCTGGAAAGACCCGGCCGCTCGCCGATCAGCATCACCAGCATGCGGGCCCCAAGGATCGCACCGATCTCATCGCCCAGTGCCACCCGCGCGCCGGAGGCCACCACGGCACAATCGACCTCGATGCCATCGGCCGCGAGGCGCGGAAGGAGACTGCTGACAAGCTCGCCCGCGTGGCTATTGACCGCCGTCGGCGACAGGCCGTCACCGGCCACGACCGCTAGCCGGCACGGCCGGCCGCCACGCTGAGCCAGCGCACGCTGCGAGGCTTCGTCCAGCATTCGCCCGAGATCGGGGCGCCGCAGATACTCGTTGCGGTCCCGCACCAGACTGCGGACCTCGAAAGGTTCCAGGCCGAGCGTAGCGAGGCGCCGCATCAGGGCGGAGACATCGAAGGCGGCATGAACCGCGTCGCGCGCGCGCGCATGATCGAGGGCAAAGGCGAGCAGCGCGTCGGTCGGCATGCCGGCGCCGGAACGGCCAAGCCCGACGCGCGCCGGTGTCAGATGGCGCAGATCGCGCAACCTTGGTTCCGGCGGCATGGGGGTCATCACCATGGCAACATGCTATTCCGCGGGAACGGAGGCTTGCTGGAGTTTGAGCGAATAATAGGACGCGTTGGTATGGCCGCTGGATGCATCGCGGGCGAACATGATCAGATGATGCGCAACCACGATCGAACTGATGAGATATTCGATCTCGCCGCGCGCCAGCCGCCGCAGGGCGAACTTCCAGAATTGCCGCCTGTAATCGCCAAGCACGCCGACCTTCCAGAAGATATTGCGAAGCATGGTCAGGCCGAGCTTGATATTCTTCCACGACGCGCGCTCGGGCGATGGCGGCGGCTGCAGCCGGTGCGGATAGGTTTGCGTGATCTGATACTCGTAGCGCTCCAGCAGCTTGTCGGGCTGGTAGGCGCGGCCCATACAAGCGCGCCAGGTGGTGATGACATCCTCATAGGGCAAACGGAAGTCGACATTTGAATCGCGGCCTTCGTCCTCGATCAGACGGTTTTCGCGCTTCAGGCGGTCCCACAGCGGCGTTTTCGGCAGCGCCTGCAGGAGGTTGATGGTCAACAGCGGGATCTGCGAGGTCTCGATGAACTCGAGCAGATGCTGCCCGGTCTCGGGCTTGTCGGTATCGAGTCCGAGAATGATGCCGGACACCACCTCCATGCCGAAACCATTGAGCGTGCGGATCGCCTCCATGATGGGAACCATCATGTTATGATCCTTGTGCATCGCCTTTAGCGCCACCGGATCCGGAGTCTCGATGCCGCAGAAAATCGTCGCGAAATACGCCTCGCGCATGCCGGCGAGGATTTCCGGGCGCTTGGCGATATTCAGCGTCGCCTCGCAGGAAAAACGCAGCACGTAGCCTGTCTTCTTTTGCCACTCGATCAGGTGCGGCAACAGGTCGAGCGCGGCCTTGCGGTTGCCGATGAAATTGTCGTCGACGAAATAGACCGATCCCATGATGCCGCATTCGAGCAGCTTGTCGAGTTCTGCGGTGATCTGCCGAGGGGTCTTCAGCCTGGGGTTTCGGCCATAGAGTCCGGGAATATCGCAGAACTCGCATTGATAGGGACAGCCGCTGGAATACTGGATGCTGCCGAGGAAATATCGCGGGATCTCGGCGAGCTCATAGGCCGGAATCGGAAACAGGGTCATGTCGAGGCGATCGACGGTCTTCAGCACCACCTGCTGTTCGGGGCGCGAGGGATCACGCGACAGCCGCGCGATCAGCTCGTCGGTGGCATTGCCGAGTTCACCGACATGGAGATAATCGAACGAGGGATAATAGTCCGGACAGGCGCTGACCGACGGACCGCCGACCGCGACAGTGAGATCATAGACATGCGCGCGCCGGCAGATATCGTTCATCTGCCGACGCTGGACATGCATGCCGCTGACCAATACGGCCTCCGCCCATTCGAAATCGTCTGCCGTCGCGGCGCGGATGTTCTCGTCGATGAAGCGGACCGGCCAATGCTCGGGCAGATAGGCTGCGATCAACAGCAGCCCCTGTGGCGGCATGAAAGCCCGCACGCCATCGGTCAGGGGATAGGCATATTCGAATGTGCCGAAAGACGAAGTATAGCGCGGAAATACGCACAGGATGCGCCGTACGTTCTTTATGCCTTCAGCTCGCATCCAGTTTCCTCTGCAATTACAAGCCTGTAGCGGCTCAAAATTCGAGCGGGGTCGAAAAGCTGGGCTACAAATTCCTCAAGATTGTGGCGGTCATGACCTTGGCAGGTTTGCCAATTTCGCCGGCTTGCCAACGCGCGCGGGTTCGAAAGGTTGCTACGGTGCGGGATGTCATGCCGGCAGTCCCGATCGGGCTACGTCAGGAATTCCGCGCTTCAGGGTATCAGCCGCGAGGCGAAATCGGGCAACAGGCCGCTGTCGGCGGCCAACCGCGCGTCGGCATCGGTCAGCCCCGCCCGAAACAGCCAGTCCTCGAACTCCGGCGCCCGCTTCAGGCCGAGGAGATCGCGGACATAGAGCGCGTCATGGAATGAGGTCGATTGATAGTTGAGCATGACGTCGTCGGCGCCGGGAACCCCCATGATGAAGGTCACGCCGGCGGCCGCCAAAAGCGTCAGCAGGTTGTCCATGTCGTCCTGATCGGCCTCGGCATGGTTGGTGTAACAAATATCGACGCCAAGCGGCAGCCCGAGCAGCTTGCCGCAAAAATGGTCCTCGAGCCCGGCGCGAATGATCTCCTTGCCGTCATACAGGTATTCCGGGCCGATAAAACCGACCACGCTGTTGACCA
>JAGXAF010000126.1 GCA_018971675.1 Bradyrhizobium sp. | reverse complement strand
CCGGCTTCGATTGGGCAAGCGCAGGCGGAGCGCGCGTGCTTCCCTATGGAATTTTTCGGATCGGATTTTCGGGTAATCGGGTGTTACAATACAGGGGATCGGCGTGGCAGATATGGCGGTTCAAAGCGACGTAATGGAAGCCGCTGGACCCTATGATCGCGCCAGGGCGCTCAACGCGTTCAAGCTGGGCGACGTTACGTTCTACTGGATCACGCGCATCTGCGCGATCTCGGTCTTGCTCATTCTCGGCGGCATTATCCTGTCCCTGATCGTGGGCGCCTGGCCCGCGATGAAGCAATACGGCTTCGCGTTCCTGTGGACGCAGCGCTGGGCGCCGTCGGCAGATCCACCGGTGCTGGGCGCGCTTGGCCCGGTCTATGGCACGCTGGTGACCTCGTTCATCGCAATGCTGATCGCGATTCCCGTGGGTCTCGGTATTGCGATCTTCCTGACCGAGCTTTGCCCGCAATGGCTGCGCCGTCCGATCGGAATAGCGATCGAACTGCTCGCCGGTATTCCCTCCATCATCTACGGCATGTGGGGCTTCTTCGTGCTCGGCCCGTTCCTGGCCTACACGTTCCAGCCGCTCATGATCTCGATCTTCGACGGCGTTCCCGTTCTCGGTTCGATTTTCGGCGGCCCGCCGTCCTACCTCAGCCTGTTCAACGCGGCCCTGATCCTCGCCATCATGGTGCTGCCGTTCATTACCGCGATCTCGGTCGACGTTTTCAAGACGGTCCCGCCGGTGTTGAAGGAAGCCGCTTACGGCGTCGGCTGCACCACCTGGGAAGTGGTCCGCAACGTGGTCATTCCCTACACCCGCGTCGGCGTGATCGGCGGCATCATGCTGGCGCTCGGCCGTGCGCTCGGCGAAACCATGGCCGTCACTTTCATCATCGGCAACTCGTACCGCATAACGTCCTCGATCTTCGCGCCGGGCACCACGATCTCGGCGGCGATCGCCTCTGAATTCGCCGAGAGCGACGGCCTGCACCAATCGGGCCTGATCCTGCTCGGCCTGTTGCTGTTCGTACTGACGTTCTTCGTGCTTGCCGCCGCCCGGCTGATGCTGTTGCGGCTGGAAAGGAAAGCCGGGAAGTAGCATCATGAGTCCGATTTACGCATCCCGCCGCCGCAAGGACATCGTCGTCCGCGCGCTCTGCCTTGGCGCCGCGTTGTTCGGCGTGACGTGGCTGGCGCTGATTCTCATCACGTTGTTCTACAATGGGCTGGCCGGCCTGAGCATCCAGATATTCACCCAGAATACGCCCCCGCCGGGTTCGACCGAAGGCGGCCTGCTCAACGCCATCGTCGGCTCGGTCATCATGACCGTGATCGGCGTCGGCATTGGCGCGCCGCTGGGCCTGTTCGCCGGCACCTATCTGGCCGAATACGGCAAGCACGACCGCCTCGCTTCGGTGATCCGCTTCATCAACGACATCCTGCTGAGCGCCCCGTCGATCATCATCGGCCTGTTCATCTATGGCGCGGTGGTGGTGCCGATGCGCGGCTTTTCGGCCATCGCAGGTTCGCTGGCGCTCGCCGTGATCGTCATTCCGGTGGTGCTGCGCACCACCGAGGACATGCTCGGGCTGGTGCCCAATCCGCTGCGCGAGGCGGCGTCCGCGCTCGGCCTGCCGCGCTCGCTGGTGATCAAGCGCATCGCCTACCGCGCGGCGCGCTCCGGCCTGATCACCGGCGTGCTGCTCGCGACCGCGCGCGTGGCCGGCGAAACCGCGCCGCTGCTGTTCACCGCGCTTTCCGACCAGTTCTTCAGCCTCGATCTGACCAAGGCGATGGCCAACCTGCCGGTGACCATCAACAACTTCGTGCAGAGCCCTTACGCCTACTGGAAGGAACTGGCCTGGAGCGGCGCCCTGATCATCACGCTCACCGTGCTCGCCCTGAATATCGGCGCCCGCATCATTGGCGCCGAAAGGACCGCAAAATGAACGATCTGTCAGTTTCCACGAGCAACACCAACGGCACCGCTCCCGCGGCGGTTTTGCCCGAGGCGCCGGCCAAGGTCAGCGGTCGCAATCTGAACTTCTATTACGGCGAGCACCATGCGCTGAAGAACATCAACATCACGCTCGGCACCAACCGCGTCACCGCCTTTATCGGGCCGTCCGGCTGCGGCAAATCGACCCTGCTGCGGATTTTCAACCGGATGTACGACCTCTATCCGGGGCAGCGTGCCACCGGGCAATTGATGCTGGACCAGACCAACATCCTCGATCCCAAGCTCGATCTCAACCTGCTTCGCGCGCGCGTCGGCATGGTGTTCCAGAAACCGACGCCGTTCCCGATGACGATCTATGAGAACATCGCCTTCGGCATCCGCCTCTACGAGAAGATCTCCAGATCGGAGATGGATGATCGGGTCGAGAAGGCGCTGCGCGGCGGCGCGCTGTGGAACGAGGTCAAGGACAAGCTCAACGCTTCCGGCCTCAGCCTGTCAGGCGGCCAGCAGCAGCGGCTTTGCATTGCGCGCACCGTGGCGGTGCGGCCCGAGGTGATCCTGTTCGACGAGCCATGCTCGGCGCTCGATCCGATTTCGACCGCCAAGGTCGAGGAACTGATCCAGGAACTGGCGGAGGACTACACCATCGCCATCGTCACCCACAACATGCAGCAGGCCGCCCGCGTCTCCGACAAGACCGCCTTCATGTATCTCGGCGAATTGATCGAATTCGACGACACCAGCAAGGTATTCACTTCGCCGAGCGATCGGCGCACCCAGGACTACATTACGGGCCGGTTTGGCTAGGTAGCGGCCGTTGCCGGCGTTCTGCTCAGCGCCGGGCCGAACAGAGCCACCCGATCGCCGCATCGATACGGAGAAAAAAATGGCTAGTGAACATACCGTCAAGGCGTTCGATAGCGATCTGCAGGAACTGACCCGGCTGGTCGCCGAAATGGGTGGTCTCGCCGAGCGCATGATCGTCGAATCCGTCGACGCGCTGGTCCGCCGCGACGTCGCGCTGGGAAAGCGCGTGGTGGCGTCCGATGTCGAAATCGACCATCTGCAACACCTGATCGAGGAACGCGCGGTGCTGACCATCGCCCGCCGCCAGCCGATGGCGGTGGATCTGCGCGAGATCATCGGCGCCATGCGGGTGGCGACGGATCTGGAGCGGATCGGCGACCTCGCCAAGAACATGGGCAAGCGGGTCGCCGCGCTCGAGAGCGAGTTCCAGCCCCTGAAGCTGATCCGCGGCCTCGAACACATGACCGATCTCGTGCAGTCGCAGGTCAAGTCGGTGCTGGATGCCTATGCGGCGCACGATCTGGCGGCCGCGATGGCGGTGTGGAAGGGCGACGAGGAAGTCGATGCGATCTGCACCTCGCTGTTCCGCGAACTGCTGACATACATGATGGAGGACCCTCGCAACATCAGCTTCTGCATCCACCTGATGTTCTGCGCCAAGAACATCGAGCGGATCGGCGATCATGCCACCAATATCGCGGAAACCGTATTCTACATGATCGAAGGCCAGCAGATCCTCGACAAGCGTCCGAAGGGCGACATGACGACGTTTGCCACGACCGTGCCCGGAAACTAGAGCATGATCCGGAAAAGTGGAAACCGGTTTTCCGAAAAGATCATGCTCAAAACGTAGGGCGAGCACAAGGGAAGGTGACCGATGAGCGCGCGCATTCTGGTGGTTGAAGACGAGGAGGCACTGACCACGCTCCTGCGTTACAACCTCGATGCCGAGGGTTATGACGTCGAGACCGTCGGGCGTGGCGACGACGCCGACACGCGGCTGAAGGAGCGCATTCCCGACCTGATCGTGCTCGACTGGATGCTGCCGGGATTGTCGGGGATCGAGTTGTGCCGCCGGTTGCGGGCGCGGCCGGAGACCAGGCAGTTGCCGATCATCATGCTGACCGCGCGCGGCGAGGAAAGCGAGCGGGTCAGGGGTCTTGCGACCGGCGCCGACGATTACATCGTCAAGCCGTTCTCGGTGCCGGAATTGCTGGCGCGGGTGAAGGGCCTGTTGCGCCGCGCCAGTCCCGAGCGGCTTGCCACCGTGCTGACCTATGGCGACATCGAACTCGACCGCGAGAAGCGCCGCGTCGCGCGCTCGGGCCGGCCGGTCGATCTCGGCCCGACCGAATACCGGCTGCTGGAGTTTTTCCTCGAGCATCCGGGCCGGGTATTCAGTCGCGAGCAATTGCTCGACAGCGTCTGGGGCCGCGACATCTATATCGACGAGCGCACGGTCGACGTGCATATCGGCCGCTTGCGCAAATTGCTCAATCCAGGCCGCGAGCAGGATCCGATCCGCACGGTGCGCGGCGCCGGCTACGCGCTCGACGATCGCTTCATGAAGGCGGAGTGATTAAGCGTGGCAGGGCTGCTATCCGACGAGTTGGGTTTGGCTCGGAGGCTGCCGCAAACCACCGACCGTCTGATCGGGCGACAACAGCATGCGGCGCTAGCGTTGCGGCGGCTTTGACCCTAAGATAGCCGTAGCGCCTGCTGGCGACATCACTCCTCACGCAATCCATGATTCGTCACCTCGTGTTCAGCTCCAAGGAAGCTGGCAGCCTGATGCACGTTCGCGAACTCCAATGGATCGAGCCTGTCGCAGCGATGCGTTGTCTTTCGCATCGCGCGCACCTTACGTTTCTCGATAGCGCGCTAAGGCATGAATTGCTCGGGCGCTACTCGTATCTGGCCTGCGACCCGTTCAGCAGCTTCATGGTCGCCGAGGGACAGGCGAGTTGCGATGGAGAGGCCCTTGACGGCGATCCATGGGGAGTTCTTCGCAGCCTTATCGCGAAGTATCGACAGGAGCATCGTGCGGATCTCCCACCGTTCCAGGGAGGCGCGGCCGGCTTTTTTGCTTACGATCTAAACAGAACATTGGAGCGATTGCCGATACCGGACAATCCCGGCCAGGGTTTGCCCCAATCGATCTTGCATTTCTATGATGTGGTCATCAGCTTCGACCATCGCCACGGCAGATGCTGGATCGTTTCGAGCGGATGGCCGGAGCAGGATCCGGCACGTCGCGGTGAACGCGCGCAGCGTCGAGCGGATGAATTCGCGGCGATGCTGGCCGGCCCAACGTTGCCGCCGAATGATTTTCCCGGCGCAGCGGGCGCTTGGCACTCGAACTTCAGCCGTGAGGGCTACACGGCCGCCGTACAGCGCGTCATAGACCTGATTCTGGCCGGAGACGTCTTCCAGGCGAACATCGCGCAGCGCTTCTGCTGCACGCTGCCGACCTCATTTGATCCGCTTGCCTTCTACTGCCGGCTACGGTCATTGAACCCGGCACCTTTTGCGGCCCTGCTGCGCTACGGCGAGCTGACCATTGCGTCGAGCTCGCCGGAACGATTCCTGAAACTTGACGGTCGACGGGTCGAAACGCGCCCCATCAAGGGCACGATCGCGCGTTCCGCTGATTCCAGGCAAGACCGGCGTCGCGCTGAAATCCTGGCCGCGTCCGAAAAAGACCGTGCCGAGAACACGATGATCGTCGACCTCTTGCGTAACGATCTGTCACGCGTGTGCACGGTGCATTCGGTCGAAGTTCCGGTGCTGTGCGAGCTCGAATCCTATGCATCCGTGCACCACCTGGTGTCGATCGTTACCGGTGAACTTGCGGAAGACCAGGATGGCATTACCCTGCTTCAAGCTTGCTTTCCTGGCGGCTCCGTTACCGGGGCTCCAAAGGTGCGATCAATGGAAATTATTGCTGAAATCGAGCGTGTGGCGCGAGAGGTCTATTGCGGGGCGATAGGCTTCATAGGCTTCAATGGGCACATGGATACGAATATTGCGATCCGTACCGTCACCATCTGCGATGACCTCGCTGTATTTCATGCGGGGGGTGGGATAACGGCAATGTCGGAACCAGCGGCTGAATACGAGGAGACGCTCGCCAAGGCGCGGCGAATTTTCGATGCATTTGGTGCTGAAACGGCTGGTGCATTTTGATCGTCATCGTCGACAATTACGACTCCTTTGTCTTCAACATCGCCCGCTATTTCCGCAAGCTCGGTGAAGCAACCGAGGTGATCCGGAACGACGCCGTCAGAGTGAGCGATCTGGTTGCCCTCAAGCCACGCGCCATGGTCATCTCCCCCGGTCCCGGCACTCCCACTGAGGCCGGAATATCTACTGCCGCCGTCCGCGAACTTTCAGGCCGCGTCCCGATCCTCGGCATCTGCCTTGGACACCAGTGTATTGGGAGCGCTTTCGGCGGGCGCGTAGCGCGTGCACGTCGTCCTATGCACGGTCGGTCCTCATCTATAACGCACAACGGCCGCGGGCTGTTCAGGGAGCTTCCGTCCCCACTTTGCGTTGGGCGCTATCATTCTCTTGTTGTCGAGCTTGACGAGTCGTGCGCGCCGTATCTTGCGGTGACAGCGCGTTCGGATGAAGGCGAGGTTATGGCCCTCGCACATCGCCATCAACCAACGTTTGGCGTGCAGTTTCATCCGGAATCGATACTTACCCGACAAGGGCATCTGCTGCTCATGAACTTCCTGCGTCTCGGAGGCACTTTCTGAGCGGCAGGTGGCACAGGATGCCGCGAAGCCTGTCATCGGGCCGCGCTTTGCGCGGACCCGTTGGCGGCTTCCATCTTACCGCGTGGTCTTTGGTGGCGGGCGGCGGCGGTCGCTGGCGGGCTGGTAGGCGATGCGCGAGTGATAGGCGCAATAGGGCAGGCTGGTCAGCGCCTTGCCGCCGCAAAAGAAGAATTCCGCGCTGGCGGGATCGCCGATCGGCCAGTGGCAGGTGGCGTCGTTGAGCTCGAGCAGCGACAGCCGCTGGCTCATCGGTACCACATTGTCGTAGGCGACCGGATCCGGCTCCATCTCGACTTCAAACGCATGCGCCAGCGCGACGTTGCCGCGCGACACTGGTCGGGACACCCGCATCATGTGCTGGGCGGGGCGCGTCTTGCGTGGGCGAGGCGCGGCCGAGGAGGGGCTCTTGGCGCGGCCGGAAAGTCCCAGCCGATGGACTTTGCCGATCACGGCATTTCGAGTGACATTTCCGAGCTCCGCGGCGATCTGGCTCGCCGAAAGTCCGGCTTCCCAGAGTTTCTTCAGCTGCTCGACGCGATCGTCGGACCAGGTCAATACCGTCATCGCACTCTTCCTTTCGCCTTGCGCGGGGCCGAACGGGGCAGCGCTGCGATTTCAAATCGCGAAAATCCCTGCGGCAAATCCTTAGCAGTCAGAATCCCTTAGCCCTCGCCGGATGCGGAAAGCGCGCCCGAACGTGTACGCAAGACAACCAGGACTTCAGAGGATCAGAACCGCCGCACGAGATGTCGTACCCGACAACCCAAACGCTACAATATCGCGTGACTCTGGCGCAAGAGTCCGGGCCGTCGCGTCCACATGTTCCGCGAATTAGTCATTGCTTTCCTATTTTTCCACCGCACGGAGTTTTACGGAGTCGCCGGCCATATTTCCGTCCGCCAGACGTTTGTGACGGGTGGTTAACACCGGTTTGGCCGCCCCGTGGCATGTTGACACCCGTTATGGCGCGCTTAAAATGACCTTCACGTGCCGCCTCTAAAAGGCGGCACGTTTCGTTTCCGGGCTGGCTGTTGCTGCATTGCGCCAATCCGCAACGTCTCCAGGTCCAACCTCAGTGATCGCCATGACCAACAGCGCCACGTCGCATTTGCTTCCTGTTTTCGCCAGGGTCGATCTCGGCTTCGAGCGCGGTGAGGGCGCATGGCTGATCGCCACCAATGGCGAGCGCTATCTCGATTTCACGTCGGGCGTCGCGGTCAATGCGCTGGGCCACGCCCACCCGCATCTGGTCGCGGCGTTGCAGGAGCAGGCCACCAGGCTGTGGCACATGTCCAACCTGTTCAGGAGTCCGGACGGCGAGCGGCTCGCGGCCCGGCTGTGCGAGCAGAGCTTTGCCGATTTCGTATTCTTCGCCAATTCCGGTGCCGAAGCGATGGAATGCGCGATCAAGATCGCGCGCCGCTACCACGCCTCCAAAGGCCACCCCGAGCGCTATCGCCTCGTCACCTTCGAGGGCGCGTTTCACGGGCGCACCCTGGGCACGCTGGCGGCGACCGGGTCGGCAAAATATCTCGAAGGTTTCGGGCCGCCGGTCGACGGTTTTGATCAGGTGCCGCATGGCGATCTGGAAGCGGTCAAGAAGGCGATCGGACCGCACACCGCCGGCATCCTGATCGAGCCGGTGCAGGGCGAGGGCGGCGTGCGTACCGCGCCGCCGGCTTTCTTCAGGTCGTTGCGCCAGCTCTGCGACGACAATCATATCCTTCTGATTTTCGACGAGGTGCAGACCGGCATGGGCCGCACCGGCGACCTGTTCGCCTACAAGCGCCTCGGCGTGACGCCCGATATCATGCCGCTTGCGAAAGCGCTCGGGGGCGGCTTTCCGATCGGCGCCTGCCTTGCGACCGCGGAAGCCGCCTCGGGCATGACGCCGGGCTCGCACGGTTCGACCTTCGGCGGCAATCCCCTGGCGGTCGCGGCCGCGAACGCGGTGCTTGACGTCATGCTGAAGCCCGGTTTCTTCGAGCACGCGCAGAAGATGTCGCTGCTGCTCAAGCAGAAGCTTGCATCCGTGGTCGACCGCCATCCCGGGGTGCTTGCGGAAGTGCGGGGCGAGGGACTCCTGATCGGCCTGAAGGCCGTGGTGCCGTCGGGCGACCTTGTCAACGCGCTGCGCGATGAGAGGCTGCTCACGGTCGGCGCGGGCGACAACGTGGTGCGGTTCCTGCCGCCCCTGATCGTGACCGAGGCCGAGATCGAAGAATCGGTGCAACGGCTGGATCGTGCCTGCCTGGCATTGTCCGGCGGGGCGTTGAAGCGGGCGGCAAGTTGAGAACAAGCCCAAGTTGAGAACAAGCCAATGAGCAAGGCGCTGCGTCACTTCCTCGACATCAACGAACTGCCGACCAGGGAGCTGCGCAACATGCTCGCGGCCAGCGTCGCCATGAAGGCGAAGCTGAAGGCGCAAAAGAAATCAGGCGGCAAGCCGATCAAGCCGCTCGAGGGCAAGACGCTGGCGATGATCTTCGAGAAGCCGTCGACCCGCACCCGGGTGTCGTTCGACGTCGGCATGCGCCAGCTCGGCGGCGAATCCATCATGCTGACCGGCGCGGAGATGCAGCTCGGCCGCGGCGAGACCATCGCCGACACCGCGCGGGTGCTGTCGCGTTACGTCGATGCGATCATGATCCGCATCCTCAGCCACGACGCGCTGCTTGAGTTGGCGGCGCATGCCACCGTGCCCGTCATCAACGGGCTGACGCGGCGCTCGCATCCCTGCCAGGTGATGGCGGACCTGATGACGTTCGAGGAGCATCGCGGTCCGATCGAAGGCCGTACCGTCGCCTGGAGCGGCGCCGACAACAACGTGCTGGCATCGTGGGCGCACGCGGCCGATCGGTTCAAGTTCAACCTCCGTGTCGCCACCCCGTCGCAGCTCGCGCCGGGCAAGGCGATGAAGGACTGGATCAAGGCGACCGGCGCCCGGGTCGTGCTCGGCAACGATCCGGAAACGGCCGTGCGCGGCGCCGATTGCGTGGTGACGGATACCTGGGTTTCGATGGGCGACAAGGACGGCGAGCATCGCCACAACCTTCTGATGCCCTACCAGGTCAATGCCAAGCTGATGTCACTCGCCAGGCCCGATGCGATTTTCATGCATTGCCTGCCCGCCCATCGCGGCGAGGAAGTCACCGACGAGGTGATCGACGGCCCGCAGTCGGTGGTGTTCGACGAAGCCGAGAATCGCCTGCATGCGCAAAAGGGCATTCTGGCCTGGTGCCTGGAGGCGGTGGCGTAGCGGCTGCGCTCACGATTTTATTTTTCGTCATGCCAGGGGCTTGTCCCGGACATCCACGTCTGAAAGGGCAAAGCAAGACATGGATGGAGCTAG
>JAGXAF010000125.1 GCA_018971675.1 Bradyrhizobium sp. | reverse complement strand
ATTGAGAAGCACGTGGATCGCGCCGGCCTCTTGCCCGATGGCACTGCTGGCCGCTTCATAGCGCTGCTTGCGCTCTGCAAAGCCCGCTTCATCGGAAGGCGACTGCATTTTGGCGATCACCATCCGACGCAGTTCGAGCGAGCGCTCCAGCGACTCGGCCTGCATCCGCGCCATATGATTGTTTGCCTCGACATATTTCGTCGTCAGCTCATCGAGCTGATGCGCGACTTTTCGCGTCATCGCTGTCGACAACGCCGAAACGATGACCATGAGGACGATCAACCCGACCGCGATGCCAAGGATCTGCCTTCTGATTGACGACCGTATCATTAATCAGTCCCGCCCCCGCGGTCAGCAATCATGACAAGAAACCGCGTCTGCCCGGCTTCAATCCTGCAATGGGCGGCTTCTCGTTGCAAGGTTGCATCGATCGCGGAAAACCTGCCGAGCATTGCCTCATGAAGGCCAAGGTCCCGTGGACCGGCCTTCCGAGGCCGTTGCTGCAAGGAGCGCGCTGCTGCTAGAAATCGGCAGCAGCCAGCTCTCGAGGTCGTTTCTCAAACCTGAAAGTATGGTAAGGTGATAGGAGGGACAGGAAAATGGAATCCGAAAAGGCCGCCGGAATTCTGGGCGCCATCGTTGCGATTGCAGTGCTTGGGGCTGCGTTTTTCTTCGTGCCGCCCGGAGGCATCGGCAAATCAGCCAAGCCAGCCACCCAACCACAGCCAACCCCGGAAGCGCCGGTATCCGCCGCCCCGGCCCCAAGAGGCCCCGTGATCAGGGACGTCCCGCAGCAATAGGTTCGTCACCGATCGCGACACCGAATAGAAACGCCGCGAACAAGCTTGCCAACGGTGCCTCCCTCGTAATCGCGCGCGTCGACGCCCCGCCCATGGACCCGGAAATCAACTCACGCGCACCCCGCGCATTGTGCCGCGCAGGGTGCGCGCGTGAGACGGTGAGCGATGTTGGAGGCACATCCCTCACCGTTTCACCTCCTACGCCCTCACTTCCTGGCGCTGGAACACGATATAACCTGCCACAAACAGAATGATCGTGCCGGCGATCAGGCTGACTGTCTGCGGCCATGCGATCAGCAGGCTTTGACCAAGCGGTAGCGGCGCGCCCATCACCGCCCCTCGGAGCTGGTCAAGAAACACCGGACCGAGCGATCGCGTGGTCGGTGACAGCACCGCCAGCATTGCTTCGCCGAACAGATGGTTCGGCGACAACCGCGCCAGTGTCTGCGCCCAGATCGCGGTATCGGGCGTGTCCAACCCGAGCATGGCGTAACGCGGATCCGGCGGCGCGATCACCTGGGCCAACGCCGGCGCCAGCATCGGCCACAGCACAGTCAGGAACAGCCAGATCCCGAGCGCGACCAGCGCAGCCGTGGCAGGCGAGCGAAACACAACGGACAGCAGCATCGCCAGCGAGAGCCAGACCCCAGCATAGAACACCGCGATTACCAGGAACGCCAGCGAACGCGCGATCTCCTCGCCGCCGGGCGGCACGCCCAGGAAAATCAGGCCGAGGCCGATCACCATCAACCACAGCGCCGCAAGGCTGACCGCAAGCGTGGCAAGGCCGGCGAGGAATTTTCCCATCAGCAGCGCGTCACGATAGATCGGCTGTGCCAGGATTCGCGACAGCGTGCGCCGGTTATGCTCGCTGTTGATCGCGTCGAAGCCGAGACCGATGGCCATCAGGGGAATCAGAAATCCCAGGATGGCGACGAAGGAAGGTAATGGGGCACGATCGACCGTAAACAGCCGCAGCAGCAGGAACGGGTCTTCCGCCGTATTCTGCCGCAGGCTGTCGATCGCGCCATAGAGTGCCGCCAGCGCCGTCAGCACGATCAACAGTTCGAGCACCATCATGCGTGCGCTCGACAGATTGTCTGCCAGTTCCTTGAGCGCTACGGCGCCGAGTCCTTGGAAAGGCGAACCCTCACGCCGCATGACGCGCTGCTCCCGACGGCGCAATCTGGTCCTGGAAGTAGCGCGCATAAATCGCTTCGAGGCTCGGTTCATCGACCGAGAGCCTCCGCAGCGATCCATTGGCGCCGACCACGGCGCAGGCGGCGTCGGCCCGCACATCGCGCTCGGCCGTCATGCGGAAGCGATCCGCCGCCACCGCCTCGACATTGGTCACCCCGGGGATGGTCGCAAGCCGACGTGCAAGTCCGGTCCCTTCGGCCTCGACTTCCACCACGAAGCCGGCACCGAGCACCTGGCGCGCGAGGTCGGCGACTGCGCCCATCAGGACGATGCGGCCTGACTGAAACAAGGCGACGCGATCGCACACCCGCTGCACCTGATCGAGAAGGTGCGAAGACAGCAATATGGTGATTCCTTCGGCCTTGAGTTCCTCGATCAGGTTCAGAAACTCAAGCGTCGCCTGTGGATCAAGCCCTGACGTCGGCTCGTCGAGAATGGCGATGTCGGCCTGCTTGACGATGATCTCGGCAAGGCCGAGCCGCTGACGCATGCCGCGAGAGAATGTCGCGACGCGCTTGTCGGCAACGTCGGACAGCCGGACCCGCGCCAGCGCCGCTGCGATGCGATGCGTCCGCTCGGCCGAGCGGAGACCCATCAGCTTTGCGGTATAAGCAAGATTTTCGCTCGCCGTGAGATAGTCGTAGAAGCCGACCGAATCGGGCAGATAACCGACCTTGCGCTTGACCCGCAACGGCGAGCGCGCGGGATCGTGGCCGAGCACGCTCACCTTGCCCGAAGATATCTCGGTCAGGCCCAGCATCATCAGGATGGTCGTGGTCTTGCCCGCACCGTTCGGGCCCAGCAACCCGAACACCTCGCCGCGCGCGATGTCGAAGTTGATGGCATCGACGACCCTGACTCCGTCATAGCTCTTGGTGAGACCCTGCGCCGCAATGACGATGTTGTCGGACGTCTTAACGTCGTTGTTGTCAGCACTACTCATCGGCGTCCAAACCTCGCAACTGCTCCCAACATCAAAAGCAAGGCCACGCCGATCACGCCGGCTCCAGCCATTCCCCACACCGTCGAGGTCGCGACCGTGATGCGGAACTGGCCGGATGCGTTCTCGCCGCGCGAGGTCGCACGGACCGTCGTCATGTAGTCGCCTGCCAGCGACTTGTCGCTCGGCGTAACCAGCGCCTGCACCTCGGTGTCCTTGCCTGGCACCAGCCGGTCGATCGCCGTCGGCTCGAAGGTAACCTTCCAGCCCGTCGGGGCGGTCGCCGCCAACGCGACACTATCGGCCGGCGCGGTACCGATGTTGGTCACGACGATCGGGATCGAGCTCTGCTTCCCGGCCACCGCGCGCGCGCTCAACAATCCGTCACGGCCCGCCACCTGGAGCTGTGGCTGCCCGACTACATCAAGCGCAACCTCCGTCCTGGCCGAAGCGTCTTCGGCCTTGACCGTGACCTGTACCGGAAAATGCCCCGCATCGATTGTGCTGGGCGGACGAACCTTCAGCTTGATGTCCTTGGACTGGCCCGCATCGATCGGAATCGAGGAAAGCTCCTGGGTGCCATAGGCTTCCGTAAACGACGTCTCGAAATTGGCGGGCGCGTCGGCGGCGAAGCTGGCGGTCAGGTTGCGCCCGCTGTCGTTCTTGATGGTGAACGTATATTCGAAGTTCGACTTCGGACTGCCGCGTAGCTCCGGCAGTTTCGAACTCACGGTCAGTTTGGCCGGCAATTCCTTGGCCAGAGCGACATTCACCGGCAGTGTCGCCTGATTGTCCTGACCTGCCGCCTTTATTGTCAGGGTCTGCTCATTCATATTGGCGTTGGCCGGGATATCGAGGCGAAGCTGCAGCGCGACGCTGGCGTCCGGCGCCGGCATCGCCGCCGCGACGGGCTGTCCTCCGCCCAGCAATGTCGCGGTCCAGCCACTCGGTACGCCGGTGACCGAAAGCTGGTATCGCTCCGGCCCGAGGCCGTAATTCTGCAAGCGTAACGGAATGTTCGAAGTGGTGCCGGGCCTTACGGTGACCGCCGGATAGTCGGTCATCAGGTAAAGGCCCTTGATGTCGCGTGCCGTCTCCGCGGCATGAACGTTCGAGGCGATAAGCCCAACGGCAAATGCAAAGGGGGCGAGATAGGCCACTCGCATCGGAACACTCCTGCAATGGCAGAGACAATTGTGTCGCCGTTCGATCTCCTCCAACCGAAACCGCGACGGTGAAGAGTGCGGCGACTTAGCGAGCCGATCGTGACAAAAAACGGCACAGCCCAATTACGAGTCGGTGATGTCGGCTAGGAAATTAGTCTAGATCGTGGCGCACCCGAGAAGCGGGCGGTTCCACGCTATCAGCGCGGTTGATTGCTGCATAGCAACAAGATTGCCGAGAATTAATTAGCAGTCCAGCGCTTCGCTCTCGAACAATAAACGTTGTACACTATCTGTTGAGGCAAAAGTGATCGAGGCAAGTCATGAAGAGAGGAATAGCCGTCCTGGTCTGCGTCAGCCTGCTCACGGCCGGCGTCTATTTCGCGATCAGCAAATGGGGTATTCGCCATGAAACGCTCGATCTGTTCGATGCCTCGCGGCAGCGGCCGGTTGCGGTGGACGTGGCGGTACGGCGTGACTACGAAATGAAGGCCGACGACGGCTTCTGGAAACTGCCGGTCGCCATCATCAGTAACGGCAATACCGTCAAGAATACCGAGTATTCGTTCCTGGCCAATGTCCTTGCGGCAAGGGGCTATCTGGTCGCCAGCATTCAGCAGGACATTCCGACAGATCCGCCGTTGATGACCGTGCCTGGAGCGCCCTATGTCGGCCGGCTGGGAGTTTACCAAAAGGGTGAGGCCAACATCCTGTTCGTGCTTGGCGAACTGAAAAGCCGGCAGCCCAATGCGGACTACGCTCATCTCACATTGGTTGGACATTCCAATGGCGGTGATACCGCCATGTACTTCGCCAAGGAGCATCCCGACGTTGTCACCAAAGTGGTCACGCTCGACAATCTGCGGGTTCCCTTTGTTCTCAACAACAAGATGAAGATCCTGTCGTTCCGCTCCAAGGATCCGAACTTCAAGACCGATCCCGGTGTATTGCCGAGCGCTCAGCAGGCACTCAAGCACGGCATCGATATCATCAAGACGCCGTTCCAGCATACCGAAATGAGTGACCGCGGTCCCGATTCCGTGAAGGAGAAGATTCAGGACACGCTCGATCAATTCCTCGGCGAAAGCAGTTCGAGCGAGTTGTCGCCGAACAACACCGACCAGCCGCTGGTTTCCAATCCGCCATCATCCACCCCTGACGCGCCGGCCCCGGCCGCGCCAGTGGTTTCCAATCCGCGCGGTGGAGATCGATCGGGTTCCTAGAGCGTTTTCGAGCGAAGCATGCCCTCGGACCTGATCCGTGGGTGGATACCGGTTCGCGTAAAGAAAACGCGTCAAAACAAGAATCTAAAACCCCGTTCCGATGGAATCGAAACGCGGCTTGCGTCCCCAACACCGCCCGACAAGATTGCTCCCGCCTCAATCTGTCCTTGGCATGACCTGCTGCTGCTGACTCGTGAGCACCTGATCGGAATAGGCCGCCCCACCGATCGCGATCAGCGCCAACAATGAAATAACGGCCAACGTCTGCATGCGTTGATGCTCGTTTTTGATTGTGGCCGAAAACGTCAGAGGTTGGCGCATTTTCAGGACGATCAACAGAAAAACCATGGCCGCGGGACGTTCGGCGTCGGGCCGTGCTCCCTGCACTGATCGTCTTATCGGTCCGTGCCGGCCACTCTGTCGGGCGCGGTTTCACGCATCATCGCCATCGCGGCCAGCCCGATCGCGGTAGCCAACAACATGTACCAGGCTGGCGCCAGCGCGTTACCTGTGACGTGGATGAGCCAGGTGACGATCAGTTGCGCGGTACCGCCGAAGGCAGCGATCGCCACCGCATAAATGGTAGCGAACGCACCGCCGCGGATATTCTGTGGCAGACCTTCCGCCAAGGCGACATAGAACGCGCTGTATGGAATGCTGCCGACTAGCGACAGGAATCCGAAACCGCCCAGCAAGGCCCACGCGCTCTGCGTGTCCACAATCCAAAGGAAGATCGGATAGGTCAGCAATAAAGCGGCAAGCTGCGGCCAGACCATGACCGGCCATCGTCCGATGCGATCCGCGAGCCAGCCGCCGCTCAGCGCGCCGACGATGCCAAGACCATTGCTGATGACGGAGGTCGCAAAGGCAAGCTCGGTCGCCACATGCAGCGTGTTCTCGGCATAGGTCGTCATGTACTGGCCGACATAGGTGATGATGGTGCCGCTCGCCAGCACCAACAGGCCGAGAATGATAATGCCGGTGTTGGCGCGGACCGCCCCTAGACGTTTGCGCGCGCCTTTCATATGTGTCTCCACCGCCTGTAGATCGACCGTCTCAGGCAGGCCCGCCCGCAGCCACAATCCGAACGGCAGGCACGCCGCGCCGATCAGGAACGCAATCCGCCAGCCGTAGGAATCGAGCGCCGCCTCGCTCATGGTCCTCGACAGCAACACGCCGACCAGCGCCCCCGTGGTCGCCGCGATTTCCTGGCTCGCGGGCTGCCATGAGACAGCGATCCCTCGCCGGTTCGGCGGGGCTACCTCCATCAGATAGGCCGTGGTGGGACCGACCTCGCCGCCAAGGGAAAACCCCTGCACCATGCGCGCAATGATGACGATAATCGGCGCAGCGATGCCGATGGTCGCATAGGACGGCGTCAGCGCCAGCACGATGATCGCCGATCCCATCATTGCAAAACTCAGGACCATTGCCGGACGGCGACCCGCGCGATCCGAATAAGATCCGATCACCACTGCGCCGATCGGCCGGGTCACGAAGCCTGCGCCAAACGTCGCCAGCGAAAGCATCAGGCTGGTGTACTGACTATTGGAGGAAAAGAATGTGTGACCAATCTGGATCGCAAAAAAGCTGTAGGTGATGAAATCGTAGAACTCGAGCATGTTGCCGATGGTTACAGCCAGCACCCCACGTCCGATCAACACGCTCGAGTCCGATCCGGAGATGGCGGCTGGCGCCGATTGATCTGTCATTTCATTAGCCCGTCGAAGCCATTGCCATGCTGCATCACGTATTGATAAACGATAGCACGAAAATCATTGCACGCGCCGGAAACGATACTGGCAGCCCATGAGGGAGAGGCGATGGCCTTCGATATTGAAGCCCACAGAGGCGGTCGCGCCCTGTTTCCCGAAAACACACTGCAGTCCTTTGCCAACGCGCTGTCGATGGGCGTCAATACGCTGGAACTGGATATCGGTGTCACTCGGGATGCAGCAATCATCGTTTCACATGAGCGCAAACTCAACCCGGATCTCGCGTGCGAGCCCGACGGCGCCTATGTCGCGCCGCCCGGCATTCCTTTTGTCCAGCTATCGCTCGACGAGGTCAAAAAATACGACGTCGGACGAATCCGGCCGGGCAGCGCCTATGCGGCGCAGTTTCCCGATCAGCACCCGGTGCCGGGCACACCGATCCCGACGCTGATCGAGGTCTTCGATCTCGTGCGCAGGTCAGGCGACCCGGAGGTGCGCTTCAACATCGAGACCAAGATCGATCCCGATCATCCCGAGGAGTCTCCTGATCCCCGGCGCTTCGTCGACCTGCTGCTCGATCTGCTTCAGGAGCAGAAATTCGGCGACCGGGTGATGGTTCAGTCGTTCGACTGGCGAACATTGCAGCTGGTGCAGAAGCAGGCGCCGCACATCCCAACGGTCTATCTGACCCTGCAGAAGGGATCGGGAGCCACGAATTCGCTGGACAGAGCCACGGAGTGGACGGCGGGCTTCAACCCGGCCGAATACGGCCGGTCGCTTCCGCGCACGATCAAGGCAGCGGGAGGCGCAATCTGGTCGCCCTATTTCGGCGATGTCGAACCTGACGCGATTTCCGAATCGCATCAGCTTGGGCTGAAGGTCGTGGTCTGGACCGTCAACAAGCCTGAAGACATCGCGCGGATGATAGACATCGGCGTCGACGGAATCATCTCCGATCGGCCGGATTTATTGCGCGAGGTCGCCGGCGAGAAAGGCATGGCCCTGCCCGCCGGCTATCCTGTCACGCCTAAAGGCGAAGCCAGGTAGCGACGCTACGGCCTCACGCGGCGCGCACCGTGCTGAGGAACTCGCCAACCTCCTGCTTGAGGCGATTGCTGTCACGGGACAGCAACTGCGCCGCCGAGAGCACCTGGGAAGACGCCGATCCCGTCTCGCCGGCGCCGCGCTGAACGTCGGTAATGTTGGAAGAGACCTGCTGGGTGCCTTGCGCCGCTTGTTGTACGTTGCGGGAAATCTCCTGCGTCGCTGCGCCCTGCTCCTCCACCGCGGCCGCGATGGTCGACGAGATCTCCGACAGCCTCTCGATGGTGTTGCTGATCTCCTTGATGGCGCCCACCGAATCCTGGGTCGCCGCCTGGATGCCTGTGATCTGCTGACTGATCTCGCCGGTCGCTTTCGCGGTCTGCTCGGCCAGCGCCTTTACCTCGGAAGCCACGACCGCGAAGCCACGTCCGGCTTCGCCGGCGCGCGCCGCCTCGATCGTGGCGTTGAGCGCCAGAAGATTGGTCTGTCCAGCGATGGTGTTGATCAGTTCGATGACATCGCCGATGCGGGCCGCCGCTTTCGACAGTTCGCTGACGCGGTCGTTGGTCTTGCGTGCCTGGTCGACGGCCTCTCCCGCCATCCGTGCCGATTCCTGGACCTGACGGCCGATCTCGTTGACCGAGGACGCCATTTCCTCAGTGGCGGACGCCACCGCCTGCACGTTGGTGGAAGCTTCTTCGGAAGCCGCCGCAACCGTCGTGGTGATTTCCTGGGCCCGCACGGCGGTCGCCGTCAGGGTGCTTGCGGAAGCTTCCAGTTCAGTCGACGCCGAGGAGACGGTTTCGATGATTTCGCCTACCGCGCCTTGGAACTGATCGGCAAGTTTGATCATGTCCTGCTTGCGCTGCATTATGGCTCTCTGCTCGGCCTCCTTCTGCTCCGCTTCCATCCTGATCTTTGCTAGCCCGTTTTCCTTGAAGACCAGCGCGGTCTTGGCGACATGCCCGATTTCGTCCTTGCGATCAGTGCCGGCGATGTCGACGTCGAAATGGCCTTCCGCAAGCAATTGCAACAGGTCAACGATCGCAGCGAGCGGCTTGGCGACACCATACTGACCGATCAGGAAGCCCAGCAACAGCCCCAGGACAATGCCGACGACCGAAGAGATGATCATCATGTGACTCGCCGATTCGTACTCGGCCGTGGAATCCTTGGCGAGACTCTCGACCCGATTCTCCAGATCTTCGGCAACGGTCTTGATCTTGTTCTGCAATTCTTCGGCAGACGCGCGGCTCTTCAGGACGGCGTCGCGCAACTGTATTGTCGTGTCGCTGAGCTGGATGTCCTTGACGGCGTCGACGAGACGAAGGGTATTCTCCATATCCTTCTGGTAGGCAGCGAATGCCGCCTTGACGGCTGGCATCATTGCCTGCGCCCTCTCATCCTTGCTCTTTTCCAGATCGTCGATCCTTGATTCGAACTGCTTGACGTTGTCTTCGATAATCTTGCGCGCTACACTTCGATTTTCGGGGCGAGGATCCAGTGCACTGCGAAATTCAGCCCGGCTTATTGCCAGCACATTTTGCCTGGCACGCGCGGCCATCAACGATCGCTGGGCCGCGACACCCATGTTGTCCGCATTCACACTCACCGATCTGAGTGCGTTGGATCCGACGAAGGTAATCGCCGCCGCCATTCCTCCCATCACCACGATGATTGCCAGAATTTTGGTCAATATCCGAAATCGCGAAAGAAATGACATTGTACAGCCCTTCGTTAACCTTTGCCCCAGGTGGCCTGTCGCCGAGTCGGATCGCAAAAAAGCGCACGATAATAAGCGGTCAGTATCCCCGCGATCACATCCCAAGATCGATGGTGGATACCGGTAAGGTTATTATTGC
>JAGXAF010000124.1 GCA_018971675.1 Bradyrhizobium sp. | reverse complement strand
TTGGGCACGCCGAGCACTTTCGCCAGCAATTCACTGACTGCGCGATTGGCCTCGCCGCCTTCGGCGATGGCGCGGACGCGAACCTTGAGCACCGAGCGACCATTGGCCAGCGTCTCGATGCCGTCAATGTCGTCGCGGCCGCCGCGCGGTGTGACGCGTAACGCAACGCTGACGCCTTGGGTGGAATATCGCCAAGGATCCATGCGCGGTCAGAACACCGCCGGATAGATGTAATAAACGATCACCTTCTGCAGGAACATGATGATCAGGATCAGGATGATCGGCGAGATGTCGAGGCCGCCGAGGTTGGGCATGACCGACCGGATCGGCGCCAGCAGCGGCTCGGTGATGCGGAACAGGAACTCCGATACCGCCGACACAAACTGGTTGCGCGTGTTCACGACATTGAAGGCGATCAGCCAGGACAGGATGGCGGACGCGATCAAAAGCCAGATGTAGAGATCGAGGATGATAAGCACGATGTCGAGAACGGCACGCATGAAGGGCTTGCTCGCAGGTTTCGGTCGCGGATTCGACCATCCGCTAAATATCGGTTCCCCTTCATGCAAACAAGGGAAGTTCCGGGACAAAATGACCCGGAAAACAACGATTTCGGCGTTCTTGACTTGCCATTGGCGCGGACTGTAAATGACGCCGATCACTCGCCGCCTCCATTCGAGGCGGCCGGGAGGGGCCATAGCTCAGCTGGGAGAGCGCGTCGTTCGCAATGACGAGGTCGGCGGTTCGATCCCGCCTGGCTCCACCATGATCAGATACAATCCCAGAAGAGCACCAAGCTCCCCGCTTTATTCCGCGGCTTCCGACATCACCGACATCGGCATGCGTGTCAGCCAGCCGTCGAGGAAGCGCTTCAGCCAGGCGCGTTCGGTCACGTCGTGCGCCGCGCGACCTTCAAAATGAAGATGGCGTTCGCGCGCGCCAGGCAATGTCAGGTGATCCCATCCGTGCGTGGTCCAGCTGTGCATCATGGCGTAGGTCACATCAGGATGGAACTGGAATCCGAAAGCCTGGCCCATCTGGATTGCCTGCACCGGAAAATCGCTGCCCTCGGCCAGTAAATCGGCGCCGGCCGGCAGTTCGAAACCCTCAAGGTGCCAGTGATAGACATGGCTGGGCCAGCCGGGACAAGCCACCCGCCCCAGCGCCGTCGGCCGGATCGGATAATAGCCCATCTGTGCACGGCCTTGCGGATGCGGCGCAACGACCGCCCCGAGCTGCTTGGCAAGCATTTGCGCGCCCAGGCAGATTCCCATGAACGGCCGCTGCTCCCGCAGGGGCACCGCGATCCAGTCGATCTCGCGGCGAACGTAATCGTCGGGATCGTTGGCGCTCATCGGACCGCCGAAAATCACCGCGCCGGCATGACGGTCCAGGGTTTCCGGCAGGGGATCGCCGAACCGCGGACGTCGGATGTCGAGCGGATAGCCGAGCGCCCGCAGCGCGTTGCCGACGCGTCCCGGGGTCGAGGCTTGCTGATGCAGGACAATCAAAACTGGCAGCAGGCCCCGCGCCGGATCCTGCTGCAAATCTTGCGACCATTCTTGCTTCAAGCCTCCGATCGCTTCCGGCGCGACGAAAGGCCGGCTGGCAAAGCGCCGCATGCTTTCAGTGTTGGTTTTGACCGGTTGAAACGACATCGTTTTCGAACTGACGGCTCTATCCGGCCAAAATTCTATCCAGGCGAATCTTAACTTCATGTGACCTTGGGCACACTCAAAGCAAATCACCGGTTACCCGCGAACCGCGCGTCACGTCGTTCGAAAAAGCTGGAGGGAACCGTTTATCAGCGCTTCCGCAGCTGAAAACGGCCAACCGCCGCCAGGACAAATCCGCGCGGAAAAAGCCGCAGCAGCATCGGCACCATCTTGATGCCGAGACCGGGTAGCACGACGCGCTTGTTGGCCATCAGACCGCGATAGCCGGCGTTGGCGACATCGGCCGCGGAGACGTTGAGGATTACGGAATCGAAACCCGGCCTGAACCCCGCGCGCGCCTGAAACTCGGACGGCACCGGCCCCGGACACAGCGCGGTGACGCGCACGCCGCGGCATGCCAGTTCGCCACGCAGCGCCTCCGAAAACGACAGCACATAGGCCTTCGATGCGTAATAGACCGCCATGCCCGGCCCCGGCAGGAAACCGGCAACCGAGCCGACATTGAGGATGCCGCCGCGATACTTGATCAGGCTCTCGGAAAACCGCAGCGACAGTTCGGTCAGCGCGCGGATGTTGACGGCGATGATGTCGAGCTGTCCGGAGCGGTCGAGCTCGACCGCATTGCCGAACAGGCCGAAGCCCGCATTGTTGACGACGTAGTCGACCTCGACGCCGGCTGTCGCCAACGCCGCCGCGATCCTGTCGCCGGCATCGGGCTGTTCGAGATCGCAGGGGATCACGATCGGCTTTGCACCGCCGGCAGCTTCGATTTCGCGGGCCAGCATCGTCAGACGTTCGAAGCGTCGCGCCACCATGGCAACGCGATGGCCATGCGAGGCGAACACGCGCGTCAGCTCGGTGCCGATGCCTGCGGAAGCTCCCGTAATCAGCGTCACGCGCTCGGTCACGTTCGATCTCTTGGCTGCATTGCGGGGTGGGCGGTCAACGCCGGGGCGAAAGCATACGCTTTAGGCGGGCGGCTCGTAAGCTGCAAGCCATCTATCCGTACGGCGGCGTGACTTCACGCGCACAACGAGCATCGCATGCGCGATTGTTGCGGCTTTGCCGCCGGCCCGAATGTGCAGTCACATTAAAATTCCGTCATGTCCGATAGCGAGCATTCGCCGCCGCGCCCTATGTCGCGGCACCAGCGCCATCCGAACTGTCCTTGACCGGCGCCGGTTGCCGGGCGGCGACGATGTGCTTGAGCTCCATGCGGTCGCGTGCGGACACGCCCAGCAGGTCGGCCGCGCGCCACACCACATTATCCTCGAACTCACTGACCTGGCCGTCGGCGTAGACCAGTTCCCACATCATCTCGATGATGCGAAGCCGGCCCTTTTCGTCCACCGACCGCATGATGACGCTGGTGAAATGATAGAGATCGACCGCCTCGCCTTCGACCAGCGTCGCTGAGGCGATCAACTGATCCGCGGTGCCGGGGTCCAAACCAAAATGACTCTCAAGCAGGCTGTGAAGCTTGCGCTTCTCGACCGCGGACGGTTCGCCATCGAGCGAGATGACATGGATCAAAAGCGCCGTCGCCGCGAGACGGTAACCGGTATCGTCGAACTTTCGATCGCCATGCGCTGCGGGAGAAACGACATCGGCGATGAACTGGCGTAGTCCGTTCAGCATCCGTCCTGACCGAAACGAGGAGAACCTCAAGGCCGCGGTTGCGGCTTGAATGTCAGTATATGGGCAGAAATTCGACCCATGCAATCCGCGCCGGTTCCGCCCGCCGCATTACCATTCGGTAATACCCGTCTCGTTACCCAAGTAAACGAGCTGATCCCGTTCACCTCTCCCTTGGGGAGAGGTCGGATTGCGAAGCAATCCGGGTGAGAGGTTATTGCGTATCGAGCGGGAGTAACCCCTCTCTCCCATCGAAGTCGGATATATCCGACTTCGACAAATATTCGTGCCCAACTCGGGTAAACCCGAGTTGGGTGGGAGAGGGAGCGCGCTTCCGCTGCCGCAGACACAGTGCCTACGTTATCTGATACACCACGATCTTGTCGGCAATGCCACGCAGCGCCGCCTGCTTCTGGATCGGCTTGATTGCCTCCTTGTCCAGCAGCGCCGCCACCGCCGGCGCCTCGATCACAGGCCCGGTGATGTGGATTTCCTGCGAAGTCGACAGGCTCTGGACCCTGGCCGCGATATTGACAGTCTGGCCGAAATAGTCCTGCCGCTCATTGAGCATCACGGCCAGACACGGACCTTCGTGAATGCCGATCTTGACCAAGAGATCGTCGGTCCCGCGTTCGGCATTGAGTGCATCCATCGCGGCGCGCATTCGCAATCCCGCAACGATTGCATGTTCGGGCCTGATGAAGGTCGCCATCACGGCATCCCCGATCGTCTTGACTACCGCGCCCTTCTCCGACGAAATGATCTCGAGCAAAGCGTGGAAATGCGCGCGCACCAGATCGAACGCCGCGAGATCGCCGACCCGCTCATAAAGCGCCGTCGAGCCCTTGAGGTCGGTGAACAGGAATGTCAGCGAGGTGATCTTGAGGCGCTGATCGATGTTGAGATTGTCGGCCTTGAAGACGTCGCGAAAGGTCTGGTTGCTCAGCATCCGCTTGGCGGTGAGGAACGGCTTGCGTTTTCCGATCAACTGATGGAGCGCCTCGGCCGCAATGAACACCGTCGGCAGCACCCGTACGCCGGCCTGGTTGTCGAGCGACAGCCGTAACGGCCCCGGCCGCATCACCATGGTTCCGACCGGCGCATGCGCCTTGTTGTAGATCAGCGAGAGCTGCTGGCGTTCCCTGGTCGGCTCGCCCCGGACGTCGATGAACTGAGCGGAATGCGTCACCGGCTCGAACACGATGACGAACTGCGGCGGCAATTGCAGCGACAACTGGGCCTTCTCTCCCGCCGGCAGTTCAAGCGCATCCAGCGTCACCTCGTCCGTCAGCGACTCGAACGATTCCTTGTTGAAATCGACGCCGGAACTCCAGAACACCTGTTTGAAATATTCCCAGAGCGGCAGCGTGGCGGGGTCGTGCGCCGCGATGTGCCTGATCCGGGGACTGACGGTAAAGGCAACCTCGACCTGCTCGTCGACCGATGCCTCGTAACCGCAGGCACACAGGCCGCAATGATAATCATCGTGCCGCAGTGACTTGAGCGTGCTGTGGGCATCGAGCACGCCACCGCAACCGGGGCACAGCACGTTCCAGCTCAGATCGAACAGCCCGAGCCGCGACGCATGGAGGAAGCCGGAAATCACCCGTTCTTCATCGAGGCCGTTGCGCTTCGAGAAATCGAGAACATTGATCCGATTGAGCTCATGGTCCTCACCGGTCTCGATCAGGCGCGCGATGGCATCGGCGACCACCGGGTCCGCTGTCTGCTTCAACACCGAAAACTGGGCCTGGGTGTCACTCATAACCCAAGTTTAGGCCGCATTGCGCCCCCCTCCAAGTGACGGTTCTGTGTGAGGCGTCGGCGCTCGATCTGAAACATCGGCGAGCGCTCGGGCTGGGTCGTGACCACGCCCACCGGCATCACCGGTTTCCGGTCGAGCAGCGCGACGCGAAACCCGCCGATGATCTTGGCCAACGCCAATGTCGCTTCCGCCAGCGCGAAATGCGAGCCGATGCAGACGCGGGGGCCGACGCCGAACGGCAGATAGGCAAAGCGATCGGGCGGCGGCGCCGGCGGCATGAAGCGGGTGGGGATGAAGGCGTTGGGATCGCGCCAGAGCTTTTCATGCCGATGCAGAAGCCACGGGGCGATCAGGATCACGTCGTTGGTCCTGACCGGCAGGCCCGCGACCTGGTCCGGCCCGGCAGCGGCGCGGGCGATCAGGAATGCCGGCGGGTAAAGCCGCATCGTCTCGTCGATCACGGCGCGGGTGAATTTCAGCCGATCGAGTTCGAGCGCGCCGTTGACGACGACCCGCTCGACTTCGTTGGCCACTTCCTGCTGCGTGGCGGGATCGAGCGAGAGCAGATAGAGCGACCAGAACAGGGCCGTGGCGGTGGTCTCATGGCCAGCCAGGATCATCGTCGCGACCTGGTCGCCGAGCTGCTCGTCGGTGAAAGCCTGCCCGGTCTCCGGATCGCGCGCCGCTTCCATCAGGTCGAACAGGTCGCGCGAGGGCGCGTTGGCATCCTTGCCCGCGGCGCGGCGCTCGGCGATCAGCATCGCGACGAATCTGGTCCAGCGTTTGCGGAAGCGGGCGCGAAAAAAATCCTGCGGGCTTGGCCATGACAGCGGCAGCACCATGTCGAGGACATGCGGATGCGCCAGTCGCGCGCTATACTCCGTCACGAAGTCGCGCAATGCCGCACCGTGACGCGCCATGCCGAATGAAAACATGGTACGCCCCGCAATCTCGAGCGTCATGCGCTGCATCACCTCGCGTAGATCGACGGGCGCGTGGCTGACGGCATCGAGCCTGGCGATGGTCTCGTCGGTTGCCGCGATCATGTGTGGCACCAGCGTCGAGACCGCGCGCGGCGTGAATGCCGGCGCGAGCGTGCGGCGCTGATGCTTCCAGGCATTCCCTTCGGCGATCAACAGCCCCTCGCCCAGCACCGGCCGCAGCACCCGGAAGCCGGCCGGTGTCCGGGTGTAATTCTCGTAGTTGTCGACCAGCACATGCCGGATTGCATCCGGATTGTTGAGGATGAAGCTGCTGCGCCCGAAGAAGGCGCCCCGGATGACATCCTCTTCATAGGCGCGCTGGCCCCAGGCTCCGAATGCGTTCTTGCGCATCGCCGCCAGCCGCCCGAATGCCGTCAGGTTTTCCGGCGCGCGGGGCGGGCTTGGTGGCACCAGCGGCGCACCCGGCGCCCGGATATCGCAGGCCTCGACGATGCTCACGGGCGGTCCTCGCAACCAGGATCGGAAAGTTGGATCGAACGCGTGTCCCGGACGCGGCGATGTCGTATCGCCTGCGGCTCAAACCCGTCACGGGATACACAGCTAGTAAGTCAGCGCCGCGACCGCAATCCGGTTTTCCGCAGCCGGCCAGGCCGGCGCGACGACCCGCTCGAGACAGGTCCATCTTCGGTCGGTTCCTTGGCTTTTTCAGCGCCCTGGCTGGGCCGGCGTGGCGCTCATGGCCGGCTGACCACTGGACAGCCGGGGACTTTCGCGGGCATCACTTCGGCGTCAAAGCAATCATGGCCGGGCTTGCTCCGGCGTCAACGGGACGGATCATGACCGGACAGCTGGAGCGTTCGACAATTGCCGCTGACGGCATCATCGCCCCGCTCCGGCACACGATATTCCGGCGCATCTGGCTCGCGAGCCTGTTGTCCAATCTGGGCCTCCTGATCCAGGGCGTCGGCGCCGCCTGGGCGATGACCCAGATGACCGCCTCGGCGGACAAGGTCGCGCTGGTGCAGACCGCCCTTATGCTGCCGGTGATGTTGATCTCGATGCCGGCCGGCGCCATCGCCGACATGCACGACCGGCGCATCGTCGCGCTGATTTCGCTCGTGATCTCGTTTACGGGTGCAACGGTCCTGTCCGTACTGTCCTGGCTCGGCCGGGTCACGCCGGAAATTCTGCTGGCATCGTGTTTCGTGGTCGGCAGCGGCATGGCGCTGTTCGGACCGGCCTGGCAATCCTCCGTCAGCGAACAGGTGCCGGCGGAAACGCTGCCGTCGGCGGTGGCGCTCAACGGCATCAGCTATAACATCGCGCGAAGCTTCGGCCCCGCCATCGGCGGCGTCATTGTCGCCGGCGCCGGCGCGGTCGCGGCCTTCGCCGCCAATGCGATACTCTACATACCACTGTTCACGGTGCTGTTTCTCTGGCGCAGGACCATGCCGCCATCGCGGCTGCCGCGCGAACGCCTCAACCGCGCCATCGTGTCCGGTGTGCGCTACATCTCCAACTCACCCTCGATCCGCATCGTGCTGACGCGAACGCTGGTGACCGGCGTGCTCGGCGGTTCGGTCTCGGCGCTGATGCCGCTCGTCGCGCGCGACCTCTTGAACGGCGGCGCGCAGACCTACGGCATCATGCTCGGCGCCTTCGGCATGGGCGCGGTGATCGGCGCCCTCAATATCGCCGAGGTGCGCAAGCGGATGACCGGCGAGGCCGCGGTGCGCGCCTGCGCGCTGTCGATGGGGGGCGCGATCGCAGCGATCGCACTGAGCCATCAACCCGTGCTGACCGCGGCCGCCCTGGTGGTGGCGGGTGCGTCGTGGATGCTGGCGGTCGCGCTGTTCAATATCGGCGTACAGCTTTCGGCGCCGCGCTGGGTTGCCGGCCGATCGCTCGCGGCGTTCCAGGCAGCGATCTCCGGCGGCATCGCTTTGGGAAGCTGGGGCTGGGGACGGCTGACCGACGCCGCCGGCGTGGAAATAGCGCTGCTTGTTTCCGCCGGGCTGATGTTCCTCTCGCCGCTATTGGGACTGCTCCTGCGGATGCCGAGGGTCGGCGCCCGCGACGAGGACGCGGAAGTGCTGGCCGATCCCGAAGTGCGGCTGGCGTTGACCGGCCGCAGCGGGCCGCTGGTGGTCGAGATCGAGTATCGCGTCCCCCAGGACAACGCGCGGGCCTTCCACAATGTGATGCAGGACGTGCAGCTCTCCCGGCAGCGCAATGGCGCCTATGGCTGGTCGATCGCGCGCGACATCGCCGATCCCGAATTGTGGACCGAGCGCTATCACTGCCCGACCTGGTTCGACTATCTCCGCCAGCGCAACCGCCCGACCCAGTCCGAACGCGCGCTGCATCAGCGCGCGATGGACTTCCACCTTGGCCCCGATCCGGTGCGGATCCGTCGCATGCTGGAACGCCCGTTCGGGTCGGTGCGATGGAAGGACGACACCCCCGACCGCGCCGCCGGCGAAGTCCTGCCGGTCGCGACCACCGCCGGGGGACCTGCGTAGGCCCGGACGAAAGCTGTCATTCCGCGCGGCGCCGAGCGACGCGTCCCGGAATGATGAATGGGACAGAATTACTGCCCGTGCTCGACCAGAATCTTCTGGCAGCCCCTGCTGATCCGGGAGCGGTTCTGCTTGAGGCAGGCGAGCACGGCCTGGTCGCCGTCATTGATCACCTTGCGGCAGTGACGCGCCACGTCGCGCGCGCAGGCGTCATGGCCCGGTTGCTGCTGGGCCGAGGCCTGTGCCGTCAAGGCCACCGAGGCCAGAACAACAAACGGAACGATCAAAACAAACCTGGTCATCTTGCTGTGTCCTCACAAAGCGTTTTCGAGCGAGGTGGAGCCGGCGAAAAGAAACGCGCCAAGCGGGCGCGATCAAATTCCACCATCCGGTGTGTCAATATATGACCGGGCACCGCGTTCCCGACACATTCGGCCGGTTTGCCGCGGCGAAATTAGTTCGCGGAACCGGACGGTGTTGTCACGACGTTAACGTCTATTTCTCATTAATGACCATGACGCAAGAGGCGGCTTGCGAGGTCAATTGGCAGTCGTGCATTGGCCGACCCCGCGCAAAACGGTGTCGGTCATCATGTCGAGTGTATAGAAAGAGTAAACATGCGTAATGCGTTAGGCCTGATGGCGGCAAGCGTTGTTGCGGCCGCATTGATTGCCGCGGTGTGGTACTGGACTTCCTCACCGCATGCCCAACTGGCATCATCCGCCCCCGCGACCATTCCTGCCGCCAAATCCGAACCGCTTCCGCCGGCCGAAGCGGCCAAGGCCGACGCCCGGGACACGGTCGACCTGACCGCCGCCATTCCCGTCAAATTCGCCGCCGCCGCGCAGGCCGCGCCCGCGCCGGCCCTTTCCGCACAACCGGCCGCGCCTTGCGCCAACCCCGACGCGCTCGGCGTCAGCCGCGTGGTCGAGGTCGACACCACTGGCGGACCCGGCTTCGGCTTCGAAAATTTCAAGCAGCTCGACTTCCTCCAGGACAAGGAAGTGGTGTTGACTTTCGACGACGGTCCGTGGCCGGGCAACACCCCGGCCGTGCTGAAGGCGCTGGCGGACCAATGCACCAAGGGAGTGTTCTTCTCGATCGGCAAGCACGCCAGCTACCACCCGGAAATCCTCCGGCAGGTCTATGCCGCCGGCCACACGGTCGGCACCCACACCTGGTCGCACGCCAATCTCAACAGCAAGAAATTGACCGAACAGCAGGTCAAGGACGAAATCGAGAAGGGTTTCAGCGCCGTGAAGCTCGCGCTCGGCACCGCGCCGGCGCCGTTCTTCCGGTTTCCGGAACTGCAGCATAATCCGGCCGCGGTCGCCTATCTCGGCGAGCGCAACGTCGCGATCTTCTCCTGCGACCTCGATTCATTCGACTTCCGCAAGACCAGCACGCCTGACAAGGTGGTTCAGACCGTGATGACCAAGCTCGACAAACTCGG
>JAGXAF010000123.1 GCA_018971675.1 Bradyrhizobium sp. | reverse complement strand
CGGCGTCCGCTTTGATAAAAAGTTGATCTCGGCGCGGCAGGGTCCTAAGGCGCGCCTAAGTCGGCCATGGCCAAGCTCCGGTGCCGCCTGGGGACGATGCCGCGGCAATGTATAGTCTGCCAGGCGGCGTTCTTGCGCTTCGTGCGTTGGCAGGCGCGAGAAGTTGCCGTTTTATTGGTGAAACCGAAACCGCGTTAACGTTCACAAGAGGCACAATGCAAAACGACAACGAGACCCTAAGCAAAGTTCCCGAGGTGACGCTCGGTTTCTGGATGATCAAGATCCTTGCCACGACGCTCGGTGAAACAGGCGGCGACGCGGTGACCATGACTTGGCTGCACGCCGACCAAAATGCCCACAATGGGGGTTATTTGCTCGGCACCGGCGTATTTCTCGCCGTGTTCGTTGCGGCCGTGATCGCCCAAATCTCGACAAGAAGGTTTAACGCCTGGATCTACTGGCTGGCCATCGTGGCCTCCACCACGGTCGGCACGACCATGGCGGACTTTTTCGATCGCTCGTTGGGCATCGGCTACACAGGAGGCTCGTCTATCTTGTTGGCCTGCGTGTTGTGCTCTCTCGCGGCCTGGTACTTCGCCCTCGGCTCGATCAATGTCCAGACGGTCGCAACGCCGAAAGTGGAAATCTTCTATTGGGTGACGATCACCTTTTCGCAGACCCTGGGAACCGCGCTCGGAGACTGGACGGCGGACAGCACCGGATTGGGATACGATGGTGGCGCGCTCGTGTTCTGTGCAGGACTCGTGCTGCTGGCGGCTCTGTACTATTGGACTGCAATCTCGCGTGTGTTCTTGTTCTGGGCGGCCTTCATATTGACGCGACCGCTCGGTGCGACGGTCGGAGATTTTCTGGACAAGCCGACGGACCATGGCGGCCTGGCGCTTAGTCGTCCTCTCGCATCCGGGGTGATCCTCGCCGTCATCGTTGTGCTTATTCTGGTCCTGCCGCAGAGGCCGGGACGGCATCCCGGATCCGACGTAGCCACGCAGGTGCAGTGACTCTCAAGGGAGTCCTTGTGCGGACAGGCGACCAAAATGCATGCCGCTGTTTTTCAAGGCAGTAATCCTATGTGCGCCGGGCGCTTCTGGCGGCGAGGATCACCTCCATCTGCTCCACAAGCTCCAATGCAGGCCCTGCGCCTTCCCAGGAATAGATGGAGACGACCATTGGTGGCTCCGTGCCGAAAGGCGCGTACTGCCGAACGCGATATCCGGCCGTCGCATTTCGAGGCAAGAGCGACAGCCCGAGGCCGGCCTCCACCGCGATCAGCACGTTATGAAGGCTGCTGCCCGAGAAGGCGATGTACCAGCGAAGCTGCTCGCGTTCGATACGCTCGAGCATCGCCTCGCGGTAAAGGCCGCCCGGAGGAAAGGCAACCAGCGGGATCGGGTTCGGCCATTCGGTCCGCGCATTGGCGCTTTCAAACCAGGCCATGGCTTCGGAAAACGTCGCCCGACAATCAGGACCGGCCTCGGGCTCCTTGACAATGATGATGTCGAACTCGCCGGCACGATAGCGTCTGGTCAAATCGCGGCTCAATCCGGCGGTAACATCCAGCCGGATGTCACGGTGACGCCGCGCGAAGCCGCTGAACACTTTCGCCATCGCGGCGCTGACAATGTCCTCGGGAACGCCGATACGGATGGACGCCGTGCCGGCTGGATCACCCAAGGCTGATTTTGCCTCCTGCTGAAGGGCGAGGATCCTCTTGGCATAACCCAGCAGCCGCTCGCCGGCCGCCGTCAGCTCGACCGGCCGCGCGGCGCGGTCGATCAACATCAACCCGACTGCTTCTTCGAGCCGGGCGAGCTGCTGGCTGATGGTCGATTGCGTCATATGCAGCCGTTCCGCCGCGAGCGTGAAACTTCCTGCGTCAACGATGGCGGTGAAGGCAAGGAGAAGGCGTGGATCGAGCATGTTCTACCTGACCGGGCGGCCCCATAATTATTCATAACCGTAATATTATTGATCTGAATATTTAATTTTCAAATATTGTCCCGCACCCCTATTTCAAGAGCGTGGCCGTCGACCGCAGCAACCATGAAGCCGGGCCACCTTCGCCAGCCATTGCAGGAACTAAAATGCTTCGTCGTTCGATCCTCGCAGGTGCCGCATCCTTGCTGCCGATGGCAGTCCCTCTCGTTGCAGCCGGGCGCACCAATTTGTTGCACGCGGCGGCCGAAAAAAACGATGTCGTCACCATCGGGAAGCTTCTGGCTGAAGGTGCGGAGATCGACGCGCGCGACGGCGACGGAGCAACCGCGCTTCTGGTGGCAACACATCGCAACGCCATTGAAGCCGCCAAGGCATTGATCGAGGCTGGCGCTGACGTCAACGCCAGGGATCGGATCAACGATAGTCCCTATCTTTATGCCGGGGCGCACGGGCACCTCGAAATTCTCAGGATGACGCTTCGGCATGGCGCCGACCTCAAGAGCACCAATCGCTTCGGCGGCACGGCGCTGATCCCGGCGGCGGAACGTGGCCATGTCGAGACCGTGCGCACGCTGATTGAAGCCGGTGTCGATGTCGACCACGTCAACCATCTGGCTTGGACCGCACTGCTCGAGGCGATCATCCTCGGCGACGGAGGCGAGCGCCACCAGAGGATTGTCGATCTGCTCGTCAAGGCTGGCGCTGATGTCAACCTGGCGGACGGACAGGGGGTGACACCGCTCCAGCACGCCCGCCTGGGCGGCCACAAGGAAATCGCGGCGATCCTGCTGGCTGCGAAGGCACGCTGACCGGGCGCATCGATAAGAGCAAAAGGAGAGCCATCCAAGAGCGACGAGAACCGCTTTCTGCGCGAGGCCATTGCATTGGCCCGCGCCAACATTGGCGAGGGTGGCCGTCCTTTCGGTGCCGTTCTGGTTCGCAACGGCGAGGTGATTGCCGCTGCGGTGAACGAGATTCACAGCACCAACGATCCGACATCTCATGCGGAAATGAATGCCATCCGCGCGGCCAGTCGCAAGCTCGACTCGCCCGACCTCAGCGGCTGCATCGTCTATGCCAGCGGCCATCCCTGTCCCATGTGCATGGCGGCGATGCGGCTGTCCGGCGTCGGCAAGGTATTCTACGCCTATTCCAATGAGGATGGCGCGCCGTTCGGGCTTTCCACCGCTGCGATTTACGAAGACCTCGCCAAACCCTTCACCAAGCAATCCATGGCGATCCGTTATGTGCCGGTGCGACCCGAGGAACAGGCGGATCTCTATGCCGCGTGGGTCGAGGCACAAGGCAGGCAGGAATAAGGACGCAGGAATAAAGACATGGACTCCGAGGAGCCTTCACGCGCCGCGCGCATTCTGTTGCTGGCGGGCGTCGCCCTGGTCGGCCTTAATCTGAGGCCGTTCATTACCGGCATCGGACCGCTCGCCCCCGATATTGGCGCGCAGACTGGCCTGGATCTAAAGGGCATCTCGCTGTTGACGTTGGTGCCGATGCTCCTGATGGGAGTATTCGCTTTTGCCGGGCCGTTTCTGCAGTCCCGCATCGGCGCTCGGCGCTCGGTCATGGCTTGCCTCGTCGTGCTCGTTCTCGGCTCGCTGCTGAGGCTGTTTGCGACCAACGGTTGGCAGATGGTGGGAACGGCGGCGCTGCTCGGGCTGGGGGTGGCTGTCATACAGGCGGTGTTTCCCGGCATTGTCAAAAAGCAGTTTCCCCGCCATGTCGGCGTCGTCATGGGCCTTTACTCGGCAACGCTGATGGGCGGCGGCGCGCTGGGTGCGCAGGCAGCGCCATTGATCGCGGCGGCCGCCGGCGGCTGGCGCATCGGTCTTGCCTGGATGGCCATTCCTGCCGCGCTGGCGCTGTTGCTGGCGGCGCGCTGCCTGCCGCGCGACACCGTCGTGAGGCAAGGCGGCGCAAGTGCGACGGCTCTGCTTCGGCGGCCGCGCGTCTGGCTGCTGATGGCGTGCTTCGGTCTCGTCAACGGCGGTTACTCGACCGTCGTGGCCTGGCTCGCGCCTTTCTACCGGGAGCACGGCTGGAGTGCCGCCAGCAGCGGCGGCCTGTTGGCGATCATGGCGGTATGCCAGGCACTGGCGGCGCTGTTTCTTCCGATGTTTGCCAGGAGCAAGGATCTGCGGCCGTGGCTGTGGCTGACGCTGGTCATGCAGGCGGCAGGCTTCGCCGCGCTGGCGTTCTGGCCCGAAGTCGCGCCGATCGCTTCAGCCATGCTGCTGGGCACCGGGCTCGGCGGGTGCTTCGCTCTGTCGATGATCGTGGCGCTCGATCACCTGCCCGACCCAACCGAGGCCGGGACCCTGTCGGCGCTCATGCAGGGTGGCGGCTTCCTGATTACCGCGCTGCCGCCGTGGATCGTCGCCGTCATGCACAACCTCACCGGCAGCTTCGCCGCCGGCTGGCTGTTGCACCTGGTCTCGGTCGCCATCGTCGCCGTACTGTACTGGCGCGTGACCCCGGCAAGCTATGCCGGGGCGATGAGCCTGCCTGCGCCGCCCGCCTTGTTGGTGCAGGAGACGGCTTAGGAGAAATACAGCAATGCAAGACGATCCGCTTATTCTTGAATCCACCGTCACATGCCCGCATTGCGGACATCGTGAAGCGGAAACCATGCTGACAGACGCCTGCCTGTTCTTCTACGATTGCAAGACATGTGGCGCTCGCATGAAACCCAAGCCGGGCGATTGCTGCGTATTCTGTTCGTACGGGACTGTGCCGTGCCCGCCGGTCCAGGTTAGCAGGGGAACATCGACGTGCTGCGTCGGGGATAATTGAACTTACGACTGGGCCGCTTACCTTCGGGCGCTGAACCAGGGCTCCGTCCGGGCGGGTATGTGATCCTCGCGACTTTCGCGCCATCTGGTCCCGAACGTTGCAGCGGGCTTCCGGTCCGTCGTTACAATGCCGACGACCTGAGAACCGTGCTCGGCCAGAACGTCGGGATGCTGAACAGCGAGGCATCGACGCACCGGGCTCCGGGCAGGGCCAACCAAGACTTCACCTGGTGTATATTCCGCAAAAATGGCGTGTCGTCCGTGAACCGATCCAGTCAGCCTCCAATCCCGAAAATCCATGACGCTCCTTCGGTCTTCCAACCGGAGGCTCTGTTGCGGGAGGCGCGCCGGCAGAGAAACCTGCCGACGATCGATACGCCGTCGATCTGCGTTCTCGATCCCGACGGGGACGTCGTGCGGGCGCTCAAGCAGTCGGGCACGAGCCGGCGACACCAAGGTTGGGCCTGCTATCACACGGAGTTGGAGATCTTTGACCTTCCGGGCATAGGCGAGGTCGGGATCATCGGCTGCGCGGTCGGCGCGCCGTTCGCCGTGCTCGTGGCCGAGCAATTATTCGTCTCAGGGTGCCGGCTCCTTGTCAGCGTCACCTCAGCCGGACGGATCGCGGATCTCGGGCCGACGCCGTATTTCGTCCTGATCGACCGCGCACTGCGCGACGAAGGAACCAGCTACCACTATCAGCCACCATCGTCCTTCGCGGACGCTCCCGATCCCGCGCTCATCGCGCGCGTCGAGAGCGAACTCAAGCGGCTTGACCGGGTCGTGGTTCATAAAGGCGCGACATGGACCACCGATGCGCCCTACCGGGAGACCGAAGAGGCCATCGCCGCCGCAAGAGCCGATGATGTACTTGCGGTCGAAATGGAAGCGGCCGCCCTTTACGCCTTCGCCGCTGCGAAGAAGCGGACCGTGGTCGCTCTGGCTCATGTCACGAACACCATGGCCGTAGCGGAGGGTGACTTCGAGAAGGGTGAGGCCGACGGTACGACCGTAACCCTGGCTGTAGTTGCTGCGGTCGCTCGGGCCTGGGCCGAGCCGGGGATTGGCTGATGCCCGCCAACGGGAGCGCCACACGCCGGCAAAGTGCGACGATGACGCCGGTAACTTGCCACTGGATTCGGATCGAACGGTTTCCTTGCTCACGCCATTGGCCGTGGGCTACGCTCAACAACAGACTGGGGCTCCAGATTCTTGTTTTGACGTTATCTTCACGCGAACCGGTGTCCACCCACGGATCAAGCCCGAGGCATGCTTCGCTCGAAAACGCTCTAGTGACCGCTGAGCACCAGCGTCTTGATCGGCAGCAGCAGCGCCTGAATGCGCAACAGCATCGCATGCACTAGGCCGACGGCGTCGATGACATGCAGCACAAATCCTCTGAAGGCGCCGGTATCCTTGGATGAGATCTCCTCATGATTGCTGGTGTAAGCATTGACAATGCAACTGCTGCCGGCTGTCACATCGGCAAGGCCATTCGGATCGATGGGTTCAAGGAACGTCAGGATCGTTCCGGGCTTCGCTGCACTCGCGTCGATGAGCTGCTCGCCGCCGCGAAACTGGCCGGCAGCGATATAGTCCTGCACGCTGGTGATCACCATCGGGATGATGGTCCACGGCAGCGACGAGCATGCCGCCTCGGCTACCATCCCCGGCTTCAACACCTGCGCCTCGATCTGTCCGAAGCCCGCCTGCAGCCCACGTTGACCGGCGCCTTCGGGAATCAGCACACCGGCCGGCCGCATCAGCGGGTTCACGACATCGCCGGGCCGAAGAAAAAACTGTTCGACGCGTCCATCGACGCCGGCGCGAATGATTGTCTTGTCCAGATCGACCTGGGCTTGATCCAGCGAGGCTTCCGCGCTGGCTTTGGCCGCCGGCAATAACGTCGACACCTGGACTTCGGCAGACTGCCTTGCCGCGGTCGCGGCATCGATCGCGGCCTGCCTGCCGTCCACGAGCACCCGCAGCTTATCGATGTCGCGCTGCGGCACGATACCGGGATTGCGCCGCTGCAAGTCGCTCTTCACGTCGAGCTCATCCTTGGCCTGCTTGTAGTCGCTGTTGGCCTGCTGCAGTTGAGCCTCCGCCTTGACCACGTCGACCTTGTCCGCCGCGAGTTGGGCATCAATTTCGGCGATCTTGCGCTTGGCCGTCTCGACGGCTGCCCGTTGCTTGGAACTGTCGAGCGTGAACAGCACATCCCCCTTCTTGACGGGCGCGCTGAAGCCGAGCTTCACCTCCGCCACCCGGCCTGGCACTTCGGGCACGATCGGCACCGTCCGGAAGAACAGCGCCGCCGAGGTCGTCGACGGATGGTAATAGAAGATCATGGTGATCAGCAGGATCGTGAGCATGAAGCATCCCGTGATCCCCCAACGCAGCTCGTGCCACATGGAGAACAGCGTGATCTCCTTGCCGATACGCTTGCCCTGGACATAGCGGCGATACAAATAGTCCGGGACAAGGGTGAACAGCGAACACAGCATCAACTCAAGCATGGCTGCCATCCTCCTTGGCAGGAGCGCTCGGTTGGCTTGAAGCAGGTTCGATCCGACCGGACGAGGCTCTGGTCTCCCCGGCGGCCGCTTCATCGGTGGTCGCGCCGGCCGGATTATTCCCGGTGTCCGCTATCTTCTCGACCGACCCGGCAATGCTCTTCAGCGGTGTGGAGAAGTCGGGCAAATCGATCAACGCCAGCAGCAGCGCCGCGATCCAGAAGGCGTGAATGTGGGTGAAAAGTGCGATCAGGCCCAGGACGGCGACGATCTCAAACTGCAGCTTTTGCGACTTGTGCGCCATTCGCTCCGGCAGCGAGTGAAGGCGCAGATAAAGGTTGCCGACCCCGAGCACGGCAAGAATCAGGAATATGCCCATCACGATCATCAGGACATCCGTCTCGCCAGGCCTGACGATATAGAATGGCAGGTGATGCGGCGTCATCGGATGAAGCTGATCGGTCAAAGGGGTCCCTCTTCCTCGGCGGTATCGAGGCTTTCGCGGCGCGCTCCCAACACTGCGACCTCATGACAGAGCGAGCTTGATCTGGATCAAAGGCTGGCTTCCCTGCGCCGCCGTAGCCTCATGCCGGAACGGTGATGCATCACTCTTACCTAGGGCTGATCATGGCAAAAAACAACAAGACTCCCTCGAAGATGAAACGCAAGGACTATCAGAACGAGTTGCGCAAGCTCCAGGTCGGGCTCTGTCACCTCCAGGAGTGGGTGAAGGAAAGAAGCTGCGGGTCATCATCCTGTTCGAGGGCCGTGATGCCGCTGGAAAGGGCGGCACGATCAAGGCGATCACCGAAAAGGTCAGTCCGCGCGTCTTCCGGGTCGTAGCCCTGCCTGCGCCGTCCGACCGGGAAAAATCCCAACTGTTCATGCAACGCAACATGCAGCATTTTCCGGCCGGCGGAGAAAGCCGCCGCTGGTGACGAAACCGCAATTGACGTTGGCACCCTGAATGTCGTGGTGCACCGGCTCGAAAATCTGATCCACTACCGCCGCGGCGAGCTTGGAGTCAGCAAAGATCCCAAGCATTAGGCCTGAACGAGACGATTTGGACGCTGGCACGTCGGACGTGCGCGCGAGTGGGGAAATTTGATCGACGGCACGTTCTGCGACCGGCAACTGCCAGCCTGTTAATTCTGTGCGGCATCGGGTTGGTCTCTGCGGCCCTTCCGGTCGATCGAGTCGGCCAACCGGGCAGCGCCGTCCGTTGTTTCGCGACTGGCGAGGTGCGCAATCAGCGCGGCGCGATACTTCGTCAGCTTCATGCGCGGCGCGCCATATTGCCGCAGCAAAAAGGGGCGCGCGGATGCATTCCGCGGTTCGTTATATATGGACTTATATATATCCGTGTGGATATAGGGAAGCCGGACACTTCCGGGGCGCAACATCTTGACCGAGCCGACCGCGCATCAAGGCTGGCGAATGATTCTCGTTGGCATCGACGATACCGATAACCTCGAAAGCCACGGGACCGGCTATCTTTCTCGGCAGCTTGGCGCGTTGATCGCCTCTTCGGGGACAGCGCGGGTCCACGAGGTTACCCGGCACCAATTGTTGTTCGACCGACGCATTCCTTATACGTCACACAATAGTTCGCTTTGCCTGCGGGTTGAGATTCCGTCGCATGACACGTCCGATCTGGCGTATCTGTGCCGATCCTATCTGCTGGAGCACAGCGCTGTCGGATCCGATGCGGGCTTGTGCATCGCGGCCTCGTCCAGCGTCTCGCCTTATGTCGAGGATTTCGGCTTCAAGGCGAAAAAGGAAATCCTCACCCAGGACCAGGCTCGAGATTTGGCGCAACGCGAGGGGCTGCTTCTCGAGGGATTGACCGGCGACCAGGGCGGCGTGATTGGAGCACTTGCCGCGGTCGGCCTGCGCAAGAGCGGTCGCGACGGCCGCATCGCCTGGCGACCCGGCCTGCGCGAAACGCGCGGCATCGTGACGGCCACCCATCTGCTTGCCCACTCCGGGATCGATGCCATTCGCCAGGTCCATAACGGTGAACCGGTGGATGCATCCGCCCGCATCAGCGTCAACCCCTGGCCGCGCGGCGTCATGATCGACGGCCAGGCCGTTCTCCTCGTCGAACCAACAGGAAACCCCAATGACCAATGTCAATGGCAGCTCGCCCCAAAGGATATTCTTCGGCAGTACTGACGCGGCGGTCGGTGTATCCACCGGTTTCGGCATCTGTCTGATCGCCGGCTGGCTGGTCTGGGCAGTCGATGCCTGGCTGCGACTGCCGCTGCATCTGCCCGGTTGGCGCGGCCTGATCGTGATGGCGATATTGGTGGCGGCGCGCGGCGTCACCGGACTGCCGTGGGCGGCCACCGCCGCTGTCTGCAGTGCCGCCGTTATCGGCTTCGCGGCCGGCGACATCGGCCCGCACGGCGTTCTGATCTATCTGGTGCCGGGATTGATCATCGATGCTTTCGGCCTGCTCGGCCCGGCGTGGCGCAACTCCGCGTGGCGCATCGGCCTTTCCGCCGGCGTCGCCAACGCGGCCAAGTTCATCAGCGTTCTGGCCTTCGGCGCCGGCTTTCACGGCGTCGGAACGCTGCTCCCGCTGTCCAGCCATTTTGTGTTCGGCCTGGCCGGCGGCGCTCTCGCCGCGGTCGTGCTGATGCGTGCCCACCGAAACTGAAACGATGACGAGAGCCGTCCTCACCGCCATCCTGGGGCTGTCCGCCGCGATCGCGCCAGCCAAGGCCGACGATGAAAACCAGAAG
>JAGXAF010000122.1 GCA_018971675.1 Bradyrhizobium sp. | reverse complement strand
ATGCCGATGCGGGCTTCCGGCGGCAGCGCGGCGAGCGATTCCAGCTCCTGCTGGGTGCCCGCGACATGGATCTGCTTGTTCAGCCCGAACTGCACCACCTGCTTGAGGCAGTTGATCATGTCGGAGCCCTGCACCAGCAGGATCATCACGTCGGGATTCGCCGCGCGCGCCTTGATCAGATAGGCGGAGAAATCCGTGGTGCCCAGCGGCGTCAGCTCGTTGCCGGTCACGGTGCCGCCGAGCTTCTTCAGATCATCGGTGCAGGCGTCGTACAGCGTATGGCCGAAGGCGTAGTCGGGGGTGATGAAGTGCCACTTCTTGCCGTATTTGCTGAACAGCACGTTGCAGACCGAATTGGCCTCCATCCGCGTGGTGTTTCAGACGCGGAACACGTTCCATTTGCAGTCTTTGCCGGTGATCGAATCGGTGTGGCCGCCGGAAACGATGTGCAGCACCTTCTTCTCCGCCGTGACCTGCGCGACCGCCGCCGCGATCGCGGAATTGACGTCGCCGATCATGAAGTTGACGCCGTCGCGGTCGATCAGCTTGCGTGCCTTTTGCACGCCGGTGCCGACGTCGTTGGCGGAGTCCTCGACCAGCAACTCGACCTGGCGTCCGAGAATGCCGCCCTTGGCGTTGATCTGCGTGACGGCGTGCCTGGCGCCCATCACCTCGTTGCGGGCGGGCGCGGCGTAAACGCCGGTCAGGGGATCGACCATGCCGATCCGGATTGGCGTCTCGCCGCGCGCCTGAATGATGAACGGCGAAGCCACCTGGAACGCGCCGAGGGCGGCGGCGCCCTTGATCAGCGTGCGGCGATTGAATTTCGGGTTGAAGGTCGACGAGGTCATGCGTTCTCCGGGGTGGTGTTGTTGACTTTCCTTGGGCGTGAATTTCTAAATTTCGCGTGTCTTCAATGTTGCTTGACGATCAATCGGCCGGGGTCTTCGCGAAGATCCCACCCTGTCCTCCTGATAAATGACCCGTCTTTCATGTTTATGGCGGCGTCTTCAGAAGTCTTTTCAGACCGTTAGCGTAAACCCCGTCTGGATTCGTTTTGCCCTGCAACCTTCGGCTGAGAACAAGGCACTGGGCCGGCTGCGGGGTGGGTAGCGTCGTTCGGAGCAGTCCTTCTAGCCGCCGGAAGATCGGTCCGGAATGGCCTTTCGCAGTATTCGCGAAAGCGCCTCCACCGAATACGGCTTGCGGATCAATTCGAAGCCGTGATGGGCGCTTTCGGCCAGCGCGCTCGAGTAGCCGCTGGTCAGCACCACCGGCAGATGCGGATGCCGCTCCCGGATGACGGCGGCGAGCTCGACCCCGTTCATGCCGGGCATGATCACGTCGGAAAACACCAGATCGAACGCCCATTGGTCCTTGGCGATCAGGTCGAGGGCCTGACGGGCGCCGGCAGCCCATTCGGTCGCATAGCCCAGGTCCTGCAGCAATTCGCTGGATACCTTGCCGACGTACTCATTGTCTTCCACCAGCAGGATGCGGTGACCTCGGCCGCTGGCGGTGGCGGCGAAATCCGCCGGTCGAGCATCTTCGGTGCCGGCCGGCATCTCCGCCTGCGGCAAGTAGATCGTGAATGTCGAGCCGTGGCCCAAAGTGCTCTCGACCACGATCTCGCCGCCGGATTGCTTAGCAAATCCGACCGCCTGGCTGAGCCCAAGGCCGGTGCCCTTGCCGACTTCCTTGGTGGTGTAGAACGGTTCGAAAATGACCGCCAGCCGGTCGGGCGCGATGCCCGTGCCGCTATCGGTCACCGACACGGCGATGAACCGGCCGCCGCGCCTTTCGTTGGTGCCGGAGGCAGGGATCGCGTCCTCTTTCGCGACGCGCATCGCAATCACGCCTTCGCCGTCCATGGCATCCCGGCTGTTGACGGCGAGATTGATCAGGGCGGTCTCGAATTGCGCCACGTCGGCAAGCGCGAAACAGCCGGGATCGCGACGATCAAGACTGATCTGGATTCGCGAACCGACCAGCGGGCGTAACAACTGCGAGATGCCTTCGACCTGCGCGCCGACGTCGAACACCTGCGGCATCAGCGGTTGCCGGCGCGCGAATGCCAGTAGCTGTCCGGTCAATTTGGATGCGCGGTCCACGGTGTCCGAAATCGCATCGACGTAGCGCCTGCGGCGATCTTCGGGCAGCTCGTGCCGGCGCAGGAAGTCGGTGGCGGAGCGGATGATGGTGAGGAGATTGTTGAAGTCGTGCGCGACGCCGCCGGTGAGCTGGCCGACCGCTTCCATTTTCTGCGATTGACGCAGCGCTTCCTCGGCCTGACGGTGTTCGGTAATATCGACCGCTTCCGGCAAAATACCGGTGACGATACCCTGCCGGTCCAGCATCGGCCGCATCGCGAAATCGAAATAGCGGTCGCCGGTCGGCAAATGCAGCAGCATTTCCTGGCGCACGCTTTCGCCACGCTTGACGGCGGTGAACGACTTTTGAACGGCCTCGCTGGCGCCCGGCGTAGCCGAAAACCAGGGCGAGTCCCAGAACGGCTTGCCGCCCACGTCGGCTGCGTCAGCCCGGATGCCGGCCAGGGCGATCTTGTTGGCGTACAGCAAATTGCCGTCGAGATCGAGCAGCCCCTGGTATTGATTGCTGGTTTCCAGGATGGCGCGCAATCGCGCTTCGTTCGACTCGAGTTGCGAGGTGCGTTCGGCGATGCGCTGCTCCAGCGTTTCATTGAGACGGCGCAGCTCGCGCTCGCCCTGTTTCGCGGCGGTGATGTCGTGCGCCACCCCGATGAAGCCGACATGTTGTCCCTGGGCGCCCAGCCGCGGCCGCGATTCCGAACGCATCCATCGCCATTCGCCATCGGCGCGGCGATAGCGGCCTTCCAGCACGAACGGCCGCAGCGAGGCTTCGCCCGCGATGCTTTCCTGGATGACGCGGTCGCGATCATCAGGATGCAGAACCGTACGCCAGTCGAAAACGACAGCCTCCTGGTACGGCAGGCCGAGAAATTCGAGGTAGGCATGGTTGGCGAAGCTGCGCGTGCGATCGAGGTTGCTCACCCACATCGGCACCGGCGCGCTGTTGGCGATCAGCCGGAAGCGTGCCTCGCTCTCGGCGACGCTGCGTTCGGCCAGCACGCGCTGCGTGGTTTCCACGACGATGGCGATGACGCCTGCGGGCTCGCCGGCCTCGTTCAGCACCGGCGAATAGTCCAGATTCATCCAGACCTGTTCGGGACGGCCGTGCCTGTAAAGCGTGAGTTCCTGATCCTTGTAAGCCAGCGTTCCGCTGCTCAAGCCCACTTTCATCACGTTGTCATTGAAGTCGGCGACTTCGGCCCAACCTTCGCGCACTTTCGAGCCGAGAAGCTGCGGATGCCGGCCTCCTGCAAAGCCCGAATAGGCATCGTTGTAGATCATGATGCCGTCGAGCCCCCACAGCAGCACGATGGGGACGGGCGAACGCAGCAGGGTTTCGGTGACAGTCTTCAGGCTCTGCGGCCACGCCGAAAGCGGTCCAAGGCCGGTGGAACTCCAATCGAATTGACGTATCAGGGCGGCAACTTCGCCGCCGGCCGAGGGGAATGATCCGCCGGACCCGGCAGACGCACCTTGCTCAGGCACCTCACCCCCCTTGAAAACGCATCGACTCAACCCTGACGAACGCCACCCGTCCGGTTTTGTTCCGCAGGGCGGCAATAGCCGGCCTGCACCTCGAGCCTAGCAGGATGCGCGGGCTTTCACATCAGTTCCCGACGCAGCGTTTGCGGCATTATTCAGCACGATCAGGCCGTCGACCGCGACGCCGGTCTTCGCATTGATCAGGAACGGATTGACGTCGATCGAGACGATGCGTTGACCGGCGTCCGCCAGGTTTGGCCGCGATATTCGTTGGTTTAACGTCAGCTTTGGTACGCCTAAAATCTTGCTACCTAAAATAATGTCGCTATATCGGGCTTCTCCGATTTTTCCCCGACCTGAACTTCAGAGAGCTTGAATACATGACCGCTGACACTGCGACGCAAGCCCAATCCCAGCCGTTCCAGGCTGAGGTCGCCGAACTGCTGCACCTGATGGTGCATTCGGTCTATTCGGAGACCGACATCTTTCTGCGCGAGCTGATCTCGAATGCGTCGGATGCCTGCGACAAGCTGCGCTACGAGGCGATCGCCGCGCCCGACCTGATGGCCGACGGAGCACCGCCGAAAATCCGCATCTTGCCCAACAAAAAGGCCGACACGTTGACCGTGATCGACAATGGCATCGGGATGAACCGCCAGGAGTTGATCGACAATCTCGGCACCATCGCGCGCTCCGGCACCAAGTCGTTTCTGTCCAAGCTCACGGAGGCCAAGGACGGCGCCGGCCTGATCGGCCAGTTCGGCGTCGGTTTCTACGCCGCCTTCATGGTCGCTGACCGCATCGTCGTCACCAGCCGCCGTGCCGGAACAGACGAGGTCTGGACCTGGTCGTCGTCGGGCGGCAGCGGTTTTGAGATCGCGCCCGGCAGCGAAGAGGATGCCAAGCGTCTGACCCGCGGCACCGAAATCGCCCTGCACCTGAAGAGCGATGCGAAGAAATATCTCGAGACTTACGAGATCGAACGCATCGTCGGCGCCTATTCCGACAACATCCAGTTCCCGATCGAACTGGTGCCCGAGGAGGGCGAGCCGCGGCAGATCAATTCGGCGAGCGCGCTGTGGCAGCGATCGAAATCCGAGCTGACCGCGGAAGATTACAAGCAGGCCTATCGGTCGATCACCAACGCGTACGACGATCCCGCAATGACCCTGCATTATCGTGCCGAGGGCCGGCAATCCTATGCCGTGCTGTTGTTCGCGCCCTCGAACAAGCCACTCGACCCCTTCGAGCCTCAGCGCAAGGGCAAGGTGAAACTCTATGTTCGCCGCGTCTTCATCTCCGACGACGCCGATCTGCTGCCGGCCTATCTGCGCTTTATCCGCGGCGTGATTGATAGCGAGGACTTGCCCCTGAATATTTCGCGCGAGATGCTGCAGAACAATCCGCAGCTCGCGCAAATCAGGAAGGCAGTCACGAGTCGCATCGTCTCCGAACTGGAAAATTTGAGTGAAAAGGAGCCGAACGTCTTCACCGGGATATGGGATGCGTTCGGTGCGCTCATCAAGGAAGGCCTGTGGGAGGATCATGAGCGGCGCCAGAAATTGCTGGCGCTGTCGCGCTTTACTTCGACCGTTGGCGAACGGCGTTCTCTCAGGCAATATGTCGAGAACCTCAAGCCGAACCAGACCGAGATCTATTACCTGACCGGCGCGAGTGTGGAACGCCTGAAGTCGAACCCGAAGCTGGAATCGGCCGGCGCGCGCGGCGTCGAGGTGTTGCTGCTGACCGATCCGGTCGATGCATTCTGGACGTCGGCGCAGCTTGAGTTCGAAGGCAAGCCGCTGAAATCGCTGAGCCAGGGCGATGTCGATTTCGGCTCTATCCCGCTTTTGGAGGAAAAATCCAGGGAAGACAAGGACAAGCCTGCCGCGGACGAGGACGCCATCGTCGCCGTGATCAAGGATACCCTTGGCGAGCGGGTGTCCGATGTGCGGGCATCGCAGCGGCTGACGTCGAGCGCGTCATGTCTTGTTGCCGAAGGCGGGGGCCCCGACCGTGTGCTGGAGCGACTGCTGGCCCGGCAAACCCGCGGGTCGCTCACGAAACCGATCCTGGAGATCAACATGCGCCATCCGTTGGTCACGGCGGTTGCAACCGCCAGGGACATTCAGAAAGATCTGGCGTTCCTGCTGCTGGAGCAGGCGCAAATTCTCGAAGGTGAATTGCCGGAAGATCCGGCGGCGTTTGCCGGCCGGCTCAATCAACTGGTGCTGCGCGGGCTGGTCACCCGATAGGGCATTCATGGACGCAGCCGAAAGTGTCGTCGTGAGAGCAGGAGCCGTGTCGGGCATCGTCGGCATGGCCGGCGGCCTCGGCGGCTTGGCCTTGAAGGCTTGAATTTGATCGCAGCGGACCTAGTTCCGGTCGATGAAGGCCATATTGATTTCGGGTGCAGGGATCGCCGGACCAACGCTTGCCTTCTGGCTGAAGGCGGCCGGCTTTGAGCCGACGCTGGTCGAGCGTGCGCCCGCGCTGCGCCGCGGCGGATATGTCATCGATTTCTGGGGGCTAGGCTACGACATTGCCGAACGGATGGGGTTGATCGCAGAGGTCAATCGCATCGGCTACCAGGCCCGCGAAATGCGGATCGTGGACGATCGCGGCCACTCCGTCGCCGGTTTTGGAGCCCGGGTTTTCGCTGAGCTGACGAGCGGTCGCTACGTTACGCTGGCGCGAAGCGACCTTTCGCGCTTGCTGTTCGAGAGGCTCAAGGGCACCGTGGAAGTCATTTTCGACGACGAGATTGTTGGTCTTGAGGAACGGTCGGACGGCGTGCGGGTTCAATTGCGGCAGGCAGGCGAGCGTCAGTTTGACCTTGTGGTCGGCGCCGATGGCCTGCATTCTGTCGTTCGCAAACTTGCTTTTGGGCCGCAGCAGCGGTTCGAGAAGGACCTGGGTTACATCGTCGCCGCCTTCGAGGCCGGCGGCTACCGGCCGCGCGATGAAGATGTGTATCTGATGTACGGACAACCTGGCCGGATGGTCGGACGATTTACGTTGCGCGACGACCGGACGCTTTTCCTGTTTGTCTTTGCCACCGCCGACGATCCGCTGCCTGCCGCGCTCGACCGGCAGAAGGACATGCTGCGCCGGGAATATGCCGCCGGCAAATGGGAGTGCCCGGCGATCCTCGCGGAGCTCGATCGCGCCGCCGAGGTTTATTTCGATCGCGTCAGCCAGATCAGGATGACGGACTGGTCGAAAGGCCGCATCGTCCTGCTGGGGGATGCGGCTTTTTGTGTATCCCTGCTGGCAGGACAAGGCTCGGCGCTGGCGATGATCTCGGCCTACGTGCTGGCGGGTGAGCTTGCCGCCGCGGGCGGACAATACCGGCAAGCTTTCGACAATTATGAAGCCCGGTTAAGGTCCTTCATCGAAACCAAGCAGCGGGCGCCAAACGCTTTGCCGGCGCCCTTGCGCCGAAGACCCGTTGGGGCCTTGGTTTTCGCAATCAGGTGGTCAAGGCATTTTCGATTCCCGGGTTTGGGCGGCTCGTGATTGGGCGGGAAATCATCGACACGCTGCGGCTTCCCGAATACGATTTCCGCTCGTTTCCACGCGATTAAGTTGCCACACCGAACAAAGGCCTGGAGCAGTTTTTGCGCTGGCAGCAACCGCCTCACAGGCATGCGGCGCGCGAACCGGATTCCAAAGCCGGCCGTATCTGTTAGAGAGTTTTCGCAAAAACCGACGGGCGGCAGCACGCATGGCCACGCCTGATGAAAGCTTCTACGGCGGCATCAAGGTCTTTCGCGGCTTTTCCAGCCTGATGGACCCCACGCTGTATTCGCCGTTGCCGGGCGACTGGAGCATCGGCATTGCCGATATCGTGGAATCCACCAAAGCGATCGCGCAAGCGCGCTACAAGGCGGTCAATATGGCTGGCGCCGCGGTCATCGCCGCCGTCACCAATGCGCTGGAGGGCCGCGAATTTCCCTTCGTGTTCGGTGGCGACGGCGCGAGTTTCGCGGTGGCGCCCGGCGATCTCGATCGCGCGCGGGAGGCGCTGGCGGCGACCGCCATCTGGGTCGAGGAGAACCTCCATCTGGCGATGCGGGTGGCGCTGGTGCCGGTCGCGGCGGTGCGGGCGCAGGGTTTCGACGTGTGCGTCGCCCGGTTCGGCCCGTCGGCGAATCTGTCCTACGCGATGTTTTCCGGCGGCGGCCTCGGCTGGGCGGAAGCCGCGATGAAGCGCGGCGAGTTCAAGGTAGAGAAAGCACCCGCGGGCACCCAGCCGGATCTTTCCGGGTTGTCCTGCCGGTTCGAGGAAATCCCGTCAGCGCGCGGGTTGATCCTGTCGGTGCTGGTGGTGCCGGCGCGCGGCGCCGATCCGCGCGCCTTTCGCAAGGCGATCGAGGACGTCGTGGCGCTGGTCGAGCGCAGCCCGGACGCCGGACGCCCGGTGCCGGCGGGCGGACCGCCGCTGCGATGGCCGCCGGCGGGCGTCGATTACGAGGCGCGCGCCGCGCGCGGCGGCTCGCTGTTGAAGCGGCGCAGCGGCGTGCTTGCGCTGACGCGGTGGGCCTATGTGGTGATGCGCTTTGGCATCAAGGTCGGCAACTTCGTGCCGAAGGCCTATGTGCGGCAATTGGTGGAGAATTCCGACTTCCGCAAATATGACGACGGCCTGCGCATGATCCTCGATTGCACGCCCGAGCTTGCCGCGGCGCTGGCGCAGCGCCTGGCTGACGCGGCCGCGAACGGCGCGGTGCGTTATGGCCTGCACCGGCAGGATGCCGCGATGATGACCTGCTTCACGCCGTCGGTGATGCGCAGCGACCACGTGCATTTCATCGACGGCGCGCGCGGCGGCTATGCCTCCGCGGCTACCGCACTGAAGGCGATGGTGGCTTAGAGCTGCGGTCCGTTAAGGAAGACGGGCGACCAACCCATCCGAAGGCACGGGTGAGGAATTCCCTGCCATCCTGAGGCTTCCACTCGCCGTGAGCCATGATGACCTTCTGCGGATCCCAATCCAGGATACGTGCCGCAGCCAGGCGCAGCTTGCTTCGGCGCAAAAAAGAGATGCGCCAATCGAGTGGAGCATACCCCCAGTGTTCGACAATCTTCATCATGCGCGCGAGAGAACGCTGCCAGGGCGCCCAATTTTCAAGAAGCCATTTCGAGGAGAAGTTCTCGGAAAGGTCGGCCAGGATCACCGTCCGGGACGGCACGTGAAAGAAGGCGATTTCATCCATCATGAAAGAGCCGCGAACCCAGCACTGGTCGATCTGCCCCATCCATGCGGCGGGCGGTTGATCGACGAGTGGCGGCTCAAAGCTGAGGTCGGCGCGCTTTTGTATCGTTGATGCAGGCCCCCATAGCTTCGCGGCTGGAAAAGCAAGACGCCAGTGACCGAGAAAGAGATGGTGCAACTTGTTGGGGCTGACCAAATGCTCCGGCCGTCCGATGGATCGGATTTCGTTCAGCAGCGCCTCGCCAGGTTTGATCGGGGACCAAATCCAAAGGCCATCATCGGGCAGGCGGATCACCACGCTGCGGGTTGGGTACGGGAAGCCGTGAAAATCAACCATGTCTCCATCGGCGATCCAGATGTTGTCGGCAATTGAAATCAGACGGGTCATCTCTCATCCGTAGATCAAGGCATCGGGCAAGAACGGACTGCAGCCCGTCGTGGTAACGCCTTTGCCGTGGGAATGGCGCGCAGCGGCGAGGGCGGTCGCAACGAATTGATGTCCGATCCGGGCTCGCGCCCGGCCCAGCGGCTCTCCGCACATCGCGCCGTCGATGTTTGCGCCATGGCCGGGCTTTGTCCCGGCCAGCCATCGACGGCTTAAAATCACGCAAAGCAAGCAAGACGTGGATCACCGGGACAAAGCCCGGTGATGACGGATTTGCAATCGATGGCTTTGCGGCGAGGCGTGAAAGCACCAGCGTTAGCGGCAGGGAATGCCGCGACTACACCACCACTCCGTCAACACGAATATCTGCCGGCGATCGACGGACCATTGGTTGACGCCGGGCGCAAATCAGTTGCCCTTAAGCGACGTCCTGTTCCGAAAGAGGGGCGTTGGCCATCGTCACGAACGTTGGATCAGGATGCGGTGGACGCTTCGGCGTCGTCACGTGCTTATGCATGTGGACGAGCGATGTTGAAGCGGACGGCGAAGTCGTGTGGTCCTGACGCCCCGACGCTGGCGTCAAGTTCTTGGGAAGCTAACGCTTCTCAGGGATGATGGTGACAACAAAGCCCGGTCACCAAGGAGAGCCCGAAGGAAACCGTAAAACCATCGCGCAGGAAATGCCGGATGTTTCCGGTGGACCTGTGGTGACTAACGCGCGTGCTTTCTACACACCACGCGCGGCTGCGGGTGCACTGAGCGCCCGGCATTTCCCGCGCCCTCACTTGAGGGTCGCGCTGCGCCCTCCATGATCCGGGCGGAGCTTCCTTGCAAAACTCGGGCAGGTGCTGTCGCGAGAACGGGACGTCACATCTCGCCGGGAC
>JAGXAF010000121.1 GCA_018971675.1 Bradyrhizobium sp. | reverse complement strand
GAGCGCATGACAGGTCACGCCGAGACCAGGCCACGGCGCTCATTGCTGTCGCCCATCATCGAAAAGCTCCGCGTCGGCGGACGTTCGCGCACGAAGCTGTCGGAGATCCGGAAAGTTTAGCTCTTATCGGTTCTGAACTGAAACAGAACCGGTTTCCAGCGTTGTGTTTTGCAGGTGGTGCAAGCGATCGCTGGTGCCGAATTCCTCGTGCAGGATCAGTCGGCATGTGCAGCGGCTACTGGCGGTTTTTTGGCCATCTCCGCATGCGCATTCTCTTTCCCGGAAAGTAATCGCCGAAGATAAGCGACGTTGGCCTCGGCTTCTTCTGGCGGCCGGTCAGCTTTCACGATGTTCTCGGCCTCGGTCAGGCGGCCCTGCAGGCCCACCACCAGCGCCAAATTCTCCCGAACGCGCGGATCGGCATCCTTCTGGCTGTTCGCGCGGCGCAAGGTTTCCTCCGCTTTGGGCAGGTCCCTGGACAGCATGTAGGAAAGTCCGAGATTGGACAGCACCGAAGGATCGTCGGGGGCAATTTTCAGCGCGCTCGAATAGTACTGCCGCGCCTCATCGTGCCGGCCGAGTTGATCGAGTGCCGAGCCCTGGGCCGAAAGGATCCGCCAATCCGGATCTTCGGGACTATGGGCACGGCTGAGAACATCGAAAGCCTGCTGGAAATTGCCGTTATCCGCCAGTGCGCGCCCATAGCCGCCGAGCAAAGCCTTGTTATCGGGGTGATTGATCGTGGCCTGCTCGAGCACCGCGACCGCCTGGGCCTTTTGCCCCGTAGCTCGCAGCGCCCTGGCATACCGCAAGGCCAGATCCGGGTCCTTGGGATTGGCGCGAAAGCGTTCGCGATAGGTATCGACCTCGCGTCGCGGGTCGGCGGCGCGGTTTGTCTCGGTCTTGTCGCCGAGTGATCCCGTGACATCGAGATCGCCAGCCGTCTGGCAACTGCAAAGACCCAGCGCCAGGACCGCGGATGATGCGATCGATGCGCCAAATTTCATGAAACGGTGGAATCGGCGCGGCTGCGCGAGCATGTACTTTAGCCTGTGATCAGCGACTGGCTGACGCCACCTTCACAGCTTAACCCTAAATTCTGGTTAAACCGGCCCGCATTCCGGTAAGGTTGTATGGGACGGCCAAAACCAAAAGTTGCTTAGCGCTTCGCCGGCAACGGGGCGCGGCGAGCGCCGGCGGGGCCGATATGGCTTTTCGATCTAATCGATGAATTCGGCGCCGAGTTCGCAGCCGATCCGCCATGCAAGGCGGCACTGCCGGGGCCGGCCCGTCGAAAGGATGATCGTGAACTCAGGGGGAATCTGGACGTATTCGGCGATCACCTTCACGCCGCCGTCCGAGATATCGGTTACCTTGCAGTCACGAGGCAGCATGCCGGTGCCGAATTGTATCTTTGCGAGACTGTTGCATAAACGGCGCTCGCTTTTTCGTCGGTTGGCCAGCATGAATCCTTCGCCCCATTCCAGAATGCTCTTGTGGTGTTTCAGCAAGCTTAGCGGGCAATCGTTGGAGTCTGGCTAGCAGAATAGTTGGGAATTGATCTGTTCTTGCTTAATTGTCTTTACCGACAGATGCCGCATGGCTCGAAATGGTTGCAAAATGCGGCAAACAAAGGCGCGGAGCCGCATACGCCCGATCTTTCGGCCAGGGGAGTCCGGCGGAAATCCGCGCCCCGATGCAAAAAAGCTATCCACTGCTTTAAAATTAAATTCTCATTCTCGGCTTTTTGGGTGTCTGGGCGTTCACCACGACGCGAAGATACCGCTCAAACCTTCGCAGAACTCTGCCGACCGGTGAGGAGGATGAAATAGAGATTGCGGATATAGACCAGCAGACCCAGCGCCTGGCCGGCGATGAAAACGGGATCGCGGCGGTACAGCGCATAGATCAGCAGCAATGTACCGCCGCCGATCGAGAAAAACCAGAACGCTACTGGCATCACGCTTTTGCGCGCCCGCTCGGAGGCGATCCATTGCACCACGAAACGCATGGTGAAGAACGCCTGCGCCACGAATCCCAGGACGACCCAGCCGTCGAATTTGACGACGAATACGTCATGCAGGTAGGCGGCTAGCGAGTTGAACAATTCCGTCATGAGGTGACCTCGGTCGCAACGGGTGTCGGTTTCTTGCGGCGAATCAGCCACCACACCCCCGCAAGATCCATGATTCCGATCCAGAGCCGGTCGAAGAAGCCGTAATTTGACACGCCAGACCGGCGTGGCCGATCGGCGACGTCAACATGGACGATCTCGTATCCCTCGCGACGCACCAGCGCCGGCAGGAAACGATGCAGCCCATCGAAGTAGGGCATCGCCAGAAACACCTCCCGGCGAAACGCCTTGAGGCCGCAGCCAGTATCGCGAGTACCATCGCGCAGAATGGCGGCGCGAACCCCGTTGGCGATGCGCGACTGGATTTTCTTGAACCCGGTGTCCTTGCGACCGACCCGCTGGCCGGCGGCAAGACCGACGCGATCGCCGCCCCGCTCGACCGCCGCGATCAAATCCGGCAGAAACACCGGATTGTTTTGGCCATCGCCGTCGAGCGTCGCCACGATGGCGCCCCGCGCGGCCCGGACACCGCTTCGTATCGCCGCGGACTGGCCGGATGAGACGGCGTGGCTGATCTGGCGCAGTTGACTCCGCTGTTTCATGGCGGCCGCAAGATTGTCTGCGGTCGCGTCGGTCGAACCATCATTGACATAGATGATCTCGTAGACCCATCGACCATCAAGGGCTGCGGCAATCTCCGCAATCAACGGCGCCACGTTGTCGGCTTCGTTGCGCACGGGCACAACAATGGAGACGGCCACGGTCTCGGGATTGGGAGAGGACAAATTCAGCGCTCGGTTTGAGTGGTTTGCGGCGCCCGCTTCTTATGAGGCAGGCGCCTCACGGGCAACCCCTTTGCGGCTCCGAGACGGGGCCGCGCGATGGCAATATGGCGCCATCGTGGCCGATCGCGAAGCCGAGACGACGGGCCGCAAACCAGTAGCGCACGGCCATCGCGCCGATTATTCCGAACAAGGCGCCCGCGACCACGTCACTGGGATGATGGGCCAGCAACACCAGCCTGCTCGCCACAATCAGCAAGGCGTAGATAGTCATTGGGATACGCAGTCGCGGCCACAGCGCCGAGACCGCGAAGGCCAGCGCGGCGCTGGTGATCGCATGGGCCGATGGGAAGCTCGCATAGGCTTCGGTTCCCGCAAAATGCGAGAAGTAAAAGGCGTTGGCATGCCCGCCGACAAAAGGCCTGCCGCGCCCGACGATCCATTTGATGAACTCACCGGCTGCGTTCGGCACAACCACGGCCAGCAACAGATATTGCAATTCCGCCGCCAAGTGAAGCAAGCGGGATCGCAAACCGCCCCGCGCGATTGGCGCGACAAGCGTGACCACCATCAGCAGTGCCGCGATGGACGACAGCACAAAGGCCGGCTTGCCAAAGTCGGTCAGGACGCGAACCGGCCACAGGCCGGCTGCGCCGCGCGGCGGCATCAGCGCGATCTCGCGAGCATCGAGCCCGAACATCAGCACCACGATGACGACCGCACCGAGCGCAATCAATATCGATGCCTGACGCCGCAATTTCCGCGCCGCGTCGCCCGCTTGCGGCGCGGACGGCGAACCCAGCAATTGGGCGGTCGACAACAGCAAGGAAGAGAGCCGCGCGACATAACCCGCCGCTTTGTCGCCGGTGGCAGGCGTGGGCATCTTACTCCGTGCCCTCTGAGCGGAAGATGGCGATCGAGACCGCCCTTCCTTGCGAGAAGTTATAGCCCTCGATCCGCTTCGCCATGTTGTAGCGCAGGCCAATCGCCTCGGCTCGCTGGGCAAAGGAACGCTCCGAGCGGGCTTCGACCAGGGCAAACCTGCAGCTGCCCTGGTTAAGAAAATCAGCGGCACCCGAGCCGTCGGTCAGCAAGGTCGATGTGCCCGTCATGAACACCAGGCTCGGCTCCTGGAAGCCGGCGGCTGCCGCTTTCGGTCCGACGCAAACGACATTGCGCAGGGCGCGAGCGATTTCGGCGCTCGGAAACAACGGGGTCAGCGCCGGAGTCACCGCACCATAAAGCGCTGCGGACAGGAAGATCGCGGCAACTACGGCATTCAGCAATGAGCGCTCGGCGCAATTGTCGTCGTAGAGCCACCACGCGAACAGTCCGAAGATCAGGGCCGCCGCCACGAACGGCCACGCCTGGAACACCGGCTGCCTTGTCAGGATCACGGCGCCGACGATCGCGATTACCGAAATCAGCGCGGGGATCACGAACCACCACCCTGCCCCTCGCCGCAGCCATGATCGCGACAACGCTCGCCGTTCCAGCGCACCGACGGTCAGGATGGCGATCGCCGGATACAGCGGCAGCACGTAATGCGGCAGTTTGGTCAATACCAGTTCGAACACGATCCAGGATGGCACCAGCCAGGCCAGCAGGAACTGGACGCCGGATTCGCGCCGCGCCCGCCAGACCGCCGGCGCCGCCATGCCCGCGAGCGGCGCACCAGGCCAGAATGTCAGCCAGAACAGCAACAGATAGGCGCCAGGAGGCGCGCCATGGGATTCCTGCGCCGCCAGCTTGCTCAGCATGTCGCCGCCAATCGAATCCGCGAAGAAGGCATCGCCGGCGCGCCAGAAGATCGCGACAAACCAGGGGAGCACCAGAACCAGCATCCAGATCAGGCCCCACACCGGACGCAGGCGCCGGATCCACTCCGCTGACCGATCAAGGATCGCGAGCGACACGATGGCGAGGCCCACGAACATCAGGATCAGCGGCCCCTTGAGCAGGATGCCGCCGGCCAGCGCCGTCCAGAAGACCGCCGGCCAGGACCACGGTGGGTGCGCGGGATCCTCGCCACGTTTCCAGGACAGATATGCCCGCGCCATCGCGCCCATCGCCGCGACCACGGTGAACAGCAGCATCGCATCGGTCTTGGCAAGCCGGGCTTCGACGCCGAGCAGCACCGAGCTTGCCATGATCAGTGCGGCGAGCACGGCGCTGCGCCGCGTCACGAAGCCGAGCGCCGCCCAGTATGTCAACAGCACCGCGCCGATGGCGCCGACAAGCGACGGCATCCGGTAGAGCCAGATCCGCAGTTCCGCGCGCGGCAGGCCAAGCGCGGACGCGGTTTCGATCGCGGCCGATTGCAGCCAGTAGATGCCGACCGGCTTCTTGTAGCGAACGTCGTCCTGGAACCGGATATCAACGAAATCGCCGCTCTCGACCATCTGCTTGGTCGCTTGCGCGAACCTCGCTTCGTCGCGATCGATTGGCGGGATGTTGAAGAATCCCGGCAGGAACAACAGCAGGCCGCACAGCATCAGGAAAGCGATCGACCTGACATGGCTTGCAGTGACAAAATCGATCACGGCCACGAGTCGGCTGCCGGGATTCACCCGGTTTTTCGGTCCACGCGGTTCGCCAAACCGGGGTCGCGGATAGGTCTCGGCCATCGGTTCCGCATACGACGAAGCCGCTGTCGGGACAACCGCTTAGGACCTTTCTATTGAATTCGGACGACGACTGTGTCCGCCGCGCCCGCAGCATCGATGACGGTGAGGCGGACAAAGCCGGGCCCGGGCGGGTCGATGAGGCGCTGACGCCGGCTGCCGATCTCTCCTGCGGTCACCCCGTTCACCATCATGGTCATTGGCAGCACGCCGCCGGTTACCTTCACCGGCATTGCTGAGAATCGTGTACCTTCGGAACCGGACGCATCGATGCGCGAGCCGTTCAGCGGGAACTGGATGTGCGGTGCCTGATCGCCGCCGGTTCGCACCAGTTCCCCGAACGGCCGATACCTCCGCAGCGGCAACGGAAGCCCGGCGTTACTGGCGATCAGCACACCCTTGGGCGGCCTTGGCAGCGGCGCGGGGAGTTTTCCCGTGCGGGCGAAGGAATCGAACAGGATCGGCGCTGCGGCGGTCCGGCCGGCCAGCCCAGGAACCGGCGCGCCGTCGGGACGCCCGACCCATACTCCAATGGTCATGCGGCCGTCAAAACCGATCGACCAGGCGTCGCGATATCCGTAGCTGGTGCCGGTCTTGAAGGCGATCCGGTGCTGCGGGGCATTTTCCGGCGGTGGCGTTCCCATCAGGACATTGCCGACCTGCCAGGCCGCGACCGGGTCCATCAATCGCTGCGGATCGCGCGGCGCGTCGGAAGCCTCGATGAATTCGCGCAGCGGTCTTGTGGTGCCGAGTCGCGCGATCCCCGCATAGAGTTGCACCAGATCCTGCAGGGTGACACCAACGCCTCCGAGACCCATCGCCAGCCCGGGCACCTCCTCTTTCGGCAATACCAGATTGCCGCCGGCCTGTTTCAGGCGCGACGACAGCCGGCTGGCGCCAACCCGATCGAGCAGCGCCACGGCGGGCACGTTCAGCGACAGTTGCAGCGCCTTGCGCACCGGCACCGTGCCCTGAAAGGTCATGTCGAAATCCCGCGGCGCGTAGTCGCCGAACCGGATCGGCCGGTCGTCGATCAGGCTTTCCGGATGCACAAAGCCGTCCTCAAAGGCGAGGCCGTAGATGAACGGTTTCAAGGTCGATCCCGGCGAACGCACCGCGCGGGTCATGTCGACCTGCCCTGCCCGGCTGTCGTCGAAATAATCCGGCGAGCCGACCCGCGCCAGTACGTCGCCGCTCTCATTGTCGACCGCAATGATGCCCACGGATATGTTCGGACCGAGCGACACCGCGCGGTCATGCGCCAGCGCCTCGAGGTTCTTCTGTAGACGGAAATCGAGCGTCAGCGAAATGACCGGCACATCCTTGAAGGTCTCGACCGCCCGGTCGGCGGAATGCGGCGCCAGGATCGGGATCGACTTGCGCATTCGCGGCACCGCCACGGCCTTGGCTGAAGCGGCATCCTCTTTCGAGATCGTGCCGTCCTCGACCATTCGGTCGAGCACCCGGTCACGCGCCACACGCGCCGCGTCCGGATGACGATCGAGCCTGCGGTTCTCGGGCGATTGCGGCAGCGCGACCAGCAGCGCGGACTCCGCCAGCGACAGCCGCTTCGGCTCCTTGCCGAAATAGGCGATCGAGGCTGAGCGGATCCCTTCAAGATTGCCGCCATAGGGCGCCAGCGCCAGATAGAGGTTGAGGATCTGATCCTTGGTCAGTTGCCGCTCGATTTCGACGGCGCGCACCATCTGGTGCAGCTTGGCCGACAGCGAGCGCTCGTGCCGCGGCTCCATCAGCCGCGCCAGCTGCATGGTGATGGTCGAGCCGCCGGAGACGATGTGGCCGCGCGTGACCAGCTGAGTCGCCGCCCGCGCCAGCGCCAGCGGATCGACGCCGTCATGCGAGTAAAAGCGTTTGTCCTCATAGGCGAACAGCAGCTTCAGATAGGTCGGATCGACATTGGTCCTGGCGTCAACCGGCAGCCTCCAGCGGCCGTCGTCCATCGCATAGGCGCGCAGCAGCTTGCCGTTGCGGTCGACCACCGTCGGCGAAACCTGCCGTGCCTGCTGCAGCGGCAGCGGCCCGAGCGAAACCACCCACAGAACCAACGCACCGGTTGCGATCAAACCGACCGCGGTCAGCACTGCCGCCGCCCATTTGATCCGCCGCCAACGGGGTTGGCGCAGCGCCGCCGGCGCGATGGTTTCGGTTGCGTTCATTTCGCCGGACGTACCTCGACGGTTCCGGTGCCGGTGCGGCCATAGCGCGAGGGATTATACATGTCCTCGACATAGGCCTGCGGCAGCACATATTTGCCCGGCGACACCGCCCGCACGACGTAGGCAACCGTGAACACCGCCTTGTCGCTGGCGGCGCGGTCGATCGCCGCTGTGAAACGGTCGTCGCGGAATTCGGTGTTCTGCGGCTCCTGGCCGTCTTCGATCCAGTCCAGCGTGCCGGCATCGCCGGACGAGACCAGATGCGGATTGTCGATCTCGAGCCCCGCCGGCAGATAGTCCGCCACCATGATGTGACCGAATTCCGGCTTGGGCTCGGTGATCTTCAACACCACCGCGAAGCGGTCATTCTGCTTCGCCTTGGAGATATTTGCCGGCTTGCCGTCGAGCGTGAAATAGCTGCGCTCGATCTTGAAGCCGTTCGACGCCGCGGGCTCCGGCGTCACCGGCGCGCCGCTCACCGAGATGACCGCCTGCACCGAGGCATCGCCGTCATTGGTGATCTTGATCGGCTTGCCGTTCAAATCAGCCGCCTTGTAGCTGCGATAGAGCGCGGTCTTGACCGGCGAGCCATCGACATCGAGCGCCATGGTTTCCTTCGATAGCGCGCGCGATGCCAGCACCAGCCACGCGTTTTCCTGAGTTGAGGTATAAGGCGACAGCCCGCGCGCGTTTTCAACGCGCAGAACGGCCTGGTTCAGCGTCGCCCGCGGCGCGTTGCCTTCGCTGGCAAGCGACACCAGGGCCGCCGCATCGCGCAACTGCGAGCCGTAATCGACCCGGCCGAATTCCAGTACAGGCTTCGGCATCAGGCTGTCGAGCGCCGCCGCATAGACCCGCTCTGCCCGCGCCTTGTCGCCGACCAGCGCGAGTGCTGCGGCGAGCTGCGATTTCGCGATCGAGGTCGAAAGGTTGTTCAGCTTGGTATCGGCGAGATAGCGCAGATCGCCGATCGGCGCGATGCCGTTACGCGCCAGCACGTAGAGGCCATAGGCGAGGTTGGCGCCGCCATCCTTTTCCGGCTCCTCGGCGTTGACGACCGAATTGCGCACGCGATCGAGCGCGCTCTTGAACAGCACATCCTGCACGGTAAAGCCCTTCTCGCGGGCGCGGGTCAGAAAGTCCGTGACATAGGCGTCGAGCCAGGCATCGTCGCCGCCGGCGGACCACAGGCCGAACGAACCGTTGGAGCCCTGACGGGCCAGCAGCCGGTCGATCGCATCCCTGATGCGTTGATCGACCGCGGTGTCGACAGCCAGATGCGCGCCGGCCGCAAGATCGTTGACATACAGCAGCGGCATCGCGCGGCTGGCGATCTGTTCCGAACAGCCGAACGGATAGCGGTCGAGCGCCTGCAGGATCGTGGCGGCATCGAGCGCGGTCGAGAGGCTGACAGAGGCCGAGACACTGCCGGTGCCCGGCACCAGATCGGAGAACATGTCCGGCGTCAGCGTCAGGCTCTCGCCCTTGGCCAGCGTCCGCACCGTGCGTCGCGCCAGGATCTGCGTCGCCGCCTTGACGTCGAGCGCATAGTGCCGCGCCATCCTCAACCCGTTCGGTCCCTTGAGATCGACATCGAACTGCGCGGTGCCGGTGCCGGAAGCATCCAGCGCCAGTGACATCGTGCGGCGCTGCCCGGCGGCGAGCTTTACATTCGTCACGGCATTGCCGCTCACTTTGACCGGGCCGGAGGCGTTGACGCTGATGGCGTAATCGCCGGGCGCGGCTTCGACATTGTCGAGATCCATGCTCATGGTGCCGTGATCGCCGTTGAGCAGGAAGCGCGGCAAGGTCGCGGTCAGCACCACGGGATCGCGCACGGCAACATCGGTGGTGGCGCGACCCAGTTTGGTGGCGGTCCACGCCACCGCCATCACGCGCGCGGTGCCGGCGAATTCCGGAATGTCGAAACTGATCTCGGCGGTGCCGTCGGCGCCAACCGTGACGATGCCGGAATACAGCGCCAGCGGCTTTTGCGTGGGCGGGCTGCCCTGCAGTTCAGCGCCGGCGCTATCGCCACCGGTCTTGAGCTGGCCGCGAGTGCCCTGCATGCCATCGATCAACTGGCCGTAGATGTCACGGATTTCCGCGCTCAGGCGGCGCTGGCCAAGATAGTAGTCATCGGGCGCCGGCGGCTTGTAATTGGTCAGATTGAGAATGCCGACATCGACCGCGGCAACGACGACCTTGGCGTCTTCGCCGGGGCTCAAGCCGCCAAGCTTGACCGGAATCTTCAGCGCGGAGTCCGGGCGCACCAGGGCCGCCGGCGACAGATTGACCTGCAGCGTGTGGGCCATCTTGTCGATGCCGAACCATTTCAGGCCGATCGCCCGGCCCGGCATCCGCAGTGCCGCCGTATCCATCGGGCGGCGCAGGGTCGCCACCACATAGGCGCCGGTGCCCCAATCCTTGCCGACGGGGATTTTAACTTGAGCAGTGCCTTCCTTGACGTCTGCAGTCTGCGTGGTCA
>JAGXAF010000311.1 GCA_018971675.1 Bradyrhizobium sp. | reverse complement strand
CGTCCTGGCGGGATATCTTCTCCATGGTGTCGATCAATCTTGACAGCCACCGCCGTTCGCCGTTTGCGGACCGCCAATCACCAGAGCCCTTTCCGTTCCGATGGAATCGGAACGGAGCTCCGGATTCTCGTTTTGACGCGTTTTCTTTGCGCGAACCGGTATCCACTTCGCTCGAAAACGCTCTGACTTGCCGAGCCATAGGCTGTTTTCCGCTCGCCAACCGCCTCGACGTTAATTCCGGCGCCCGCAACCAGTGGTGCCGTCCGGAATGCGGTTGGAATTCGGTGTGGCGCATTCTCCGGTAACATGAAGGTATCGTTTCAGGCGGCAAGGTCAATCGGCTGATCAATGGGTTTTGTGGAGAGCGTCTGCCAGCCATCCACCTTTCGCATGTTGATCTGTCCTGATGCGAGCAGCGCCCAGAACAACATCGCGGCGGTGTCGGCGGATGGCAGAACGGTTTGGGTCTTGATCCGTCGCTTGAACTCCTCGTGCAAACGCTCGATCGCGTTGGTGGTGCGTACGCTGCGCCATTGGCTCGGCGGCAGGCGCGTGAAGGTGAACAAGCGGTCTCCTGCCTCTTCCAGGCTGTCGGCGACAGCGCGGTGCTTGAGCCTCCATTTGCGGATGAAGGCCTTGCGGCGGACCTCGATCTCCTCGGGTGTCGTTGCGTAGATCATGTCGTTGTAATCCGCGGTGATCTCATCATGCAGGCGCTCGGGGGCATGCGCGAACAGGTTTCTGTGCTTGTGAACCGTGCAGCGTTGCACCGGTACGCCGTCCCAGACCGCGGCAATGGCCTTGTCGAGCCCCGGCGCGCCGTCGACAATGAGGAACTCAGGCCGCCGCAGCCCGCGCTTGATGAGATCGTCGAGGACAGTGCGCCAAGCCTCGGCGCTCTCCCCACCCATGCTCTTGATCGCGAGCAGTACCTTCTGGCCGTCCGCGCGCACGCCGAGGACAACGAGCAACGAGATCGAGGTCGCTTTGCGGTCGAGCCGAACGCGAACGACGGTGCCATCGAGGATCAGGCGCACGATCGGCTCCTCGGCCAGCGAGCGGGTGTTCCAGGCATCCCAGTCGCTCTTCACCTTGCGCCACGTCCGGCTCACGGTGTCCTTGCCGACTGTCCCGCCGAACAACGCCGCCAGCGCGCGACGCACCCGCCTTGTATTGGTGCCAGCGAGATAGCTGCTTGCGATCAGCGCGTCAGCGGCAAGCGTGCGTCGCTGATAGGCCCGCAGCGCCTGGCTCTTCCATTCCGCCGTCCCGCCCTCCGGCGTGGTCAGCCGGGCGCGCGGCACCGCCATTTCGATCGGCCCGAACGTGCCTGTCAGCGATCGCGTGCGGCTGCCGTGGCGGTGGCCCTTAACTTCGGCTCTTCCTTCATTGCCGGCCATCTGGCTTCGTTCGTAACGCGGCCGTGCCAGCGCAGCGTCGAGCTCGCCGCGAAGCAGCTCTTCAATAAATTGACGCGATCGAGCCCGAACCTCAGTCTCGATCGGGTCGAACCAGTTGTCGAAAAGATCAACCGCCTTATCGGCGGCAGGCTGCAAAGAATCAGGATTCGTGGTAACGTTCGTCATGGCGTGGTCTCCAGTCCAGCGCTTCAACGCTGGATGATTCGAGGTTGATCACCCCGGAGACTACGCCACCCTCAATTCCTACCAACTCCGCGACGGCACCCAACGAAAAACCTAACGTGGACGGTTAACTGTGTGATAAGCTGCGGCGGACAATCCAACGTCCCTCTTCGGCGACAAAATGGCCAGACCCCTTAAAGTACGCTTTCCTTCTGCCGCGGGGTTCTCCGACCACTCTGGAATTGATCACACCCGGGTTAGACCGAAAAGGATCTGCCTTTTTGGAATGTTTGGCGGCGGCAATTTCGGTAATGATGCATCGCTAGAGTCGTTTTTGCTATTCATCCGTGAAGCGCGGCCCGATGCTGAGGTTGCATGCGTTTGCGTTGATCC
>JAGXAF010000004.1 GCA_018971675.1 Bradyrhizobium sp. | reverse complement strand
AGCGGATTGACGCCGCACATCACGCCCCTTGTGTCGTCGCCGCAGGCCGCCCTGGTGTCGATCAGAACGTCACGCAGGCCACGAATAACGGTGCGAAGGTCGTGCTTCATGACCCGGTGAAACTGGAACGTCTGACGCGTGGTGAGCCGGAGCGTGTCGCCGGCATATGCGCGTGCAAGCGCGTCCAGCTTGAGCCATTGAGCCGGGCTGCACACGCCGCCCGGAAGGCGCAGCCGTGCCATGAAGAAGAAGGCCGATTCCAGCTTTTGCCGACGCCGTTCGTCCCGGAAATCGCGATCGTCCTGCTGATAGATTCCGAAGAACTTCATCAGCTTGGCATCGTTCGGCGTCACCGAGGCGGTAAGATCGTCGACCAGACTCTTCTCGATCGTGCCGCGCAGATAGTTGCTGTTCGCCTTGAGGGTCTCGTCCGGTCCCAACTTGTCGAGCGGCTGTGACAGATCCCGGCTTCGGTCCGAATGTGGTGTCGTATCCAACGCGGCCGGCCTCAGTAGACGTCACGCCGATAGCGGCGATCCCGGGTCATGGCGGCGAGATATTCGCTGCCGGCTTCCCGGTCGAGACCACCATGCCGCTCAAGGATTTCAATGAGCGCTGCATGCACGTCGGGCGCCATGTGCGCGGCATCTCCGCAGACGTACAGGTGGGCGCCTTCTTCAAGCCATGCGTATACGTCCCGGCCCTGCTGACGCAGCCGGTCCTGGACGTACGTCTTCGGCGACGAATCGCGCGAGAACGCGACATCCATGCGAGTCAGGATCTGGTTCTTCAGCAATGCCTGCCACTCGACCTGATAGAGAAAATCCGAGCGGAAATTGCGCTCGCCGAACACCAGCCAGGATTGGCCGGTGGCGCCGCGAGCTTCCCTTTCCTGCATGAAGGCGCGATAGGGCGCGACGCCGGTGCCGGCTCCGATCATCAGGATCGACACGTCGTCGTCAGGGAGGTGAAAGTGATCGTTGGACTGGATGTAGACCGGAACATGCGCGCCTTCCCCTGTCTGCATCGCGAGATATCCGGATGCGACCCCGGCGCGTGACCGATCGAGGAGTTCGTATCGTACCGTACTGACCGTAAGATGCGCCTCCTCGGGCATGGCCGAGAGGCTGGACGCTATCGAATAGAGTCGCGGCTGCAACGGCCGCAAGCCAGCCAGTAGCGTGTCCGCATCGATACCGGGAGCCGGAAAGCGCTCGATGATATCCAGCACATGATGTCCGCGCAGGAACGCCGTGCGCGCCTCGCTCTGTTCGGGCTTGCGCAGTTCGAGCAATTCCGTGGCGTTGGTAATATCGGCCCAGTGGTCCAGAAAGCGTGGCGTCGCTGTCGTGATCTCGAAGACTCGTTCGAGCGCATCGGTGAGGGTGATCGACGCCTTCTTGACGTTGACCAGAGCGTCTCCTGAAAGAGCCAGGCGCTCGATCAGTGCGGCAGCGACCGTTGGCTCGTTCCGCGCTTGCACACCCAACGCATCGCCGGGACGATAGACGAGTCCGGAATCTGCCAGCGACAATTCGATATGTCGTGTCTCTTTGGTCGAGCCGCGGCCCGTGAGAACGATATTGTCGAGAACCGGGGCCAGAAACGGATGCTTCTTGTCGAAGGCGACGGGCCTGCCATCAGCGCTTGCGATCTGGCCTTTTGCCTCGAATGCCGGCGCCTGAACCTGTGCGGCCGGCGTAAACTTTCCAAGCACTTCCTGGATCCAGACTGCCGCAGGCTCCTCGAAATCGACGTCGCAATCGATACGGTCCGCCAGGCGTTGTCCGCCCAGTTCCTCGAACCGTCGATCCAGTCGCTTGCCGGCCTCACAGAAACGTTCGTAACTGGAATCGCCGAGCGCCAGCACCGCAAAGCGCAGGTTCGGGAGCTTCGGTGCCCTGCGGCTTTCGATAAACTCGAAAAACGTAAGTGCCGTTTGCGGCGGGTCGCCCTCTCCGTGCGTGCTGGTGATCACCAGCAGGTCTTGCTCTTCCGCAAGATTTCGGGGCTTGTATTCGGCAATGTCGGAACGCCGTACGTTGATACCCAGCGCCTGGGCAGCATCGACGACCGACGTGGCAAGCTCGGCACTGTTACCTGTCTCCGAAGCGAACAGTACGGTCAGATGACGCGATGACGTTGCCTGCGGTCGCGTCGGCGGCGGAAGATTCGCAACAGGTAGATTGCCGATGCCGATTGGCGACGTACGCAGTTGATGTCCGAGGCCAGCAAAGTATCCGCTGATCCAGATGGCCTGCTCAGGCGTCAGCGACGTCGCCAATTCGCTGATTTGACGCCATTGGTCGCTGGATAGGCTGGGCCCTGTCAGTTCCGGTCTTGTCATCGTTCTCGGAATCCCACCGGTGGGCGCAGCCTGTTACGTCCTGCTTCGCAGCCGGTTCATAAACACTTGGCAAAAGTACCAAAAAGGTGTCGCCCGATTTCATGCATCGCAACATCTCCATGCACAAACGAATGATGCGGGATGATGTGTGCATCTTTTTTGCTATGAAGTGCAATCAAATGGTTCATGTCGTCGCCCGCTGGAAACTTGGAACGACGCTATTGGGCGCGGACCTGTTTCGAGGATATTTTTTTGTGCGTCTTTTTGCCTTTTTGAATACGAGGTCAATAATTTAAGGCGCAGGCTGCTACCCCCGATTTGCAGATCTTAACGCCCGTCCAAGCGAGGCCGCCGACGAACTGCGCCACGCTGGCTTGAAAGCTGGGCATTGGGGCTCCGATCCGGGCGCGAACAGGCTGGAATGTCTCGTTTTGAGAGCAACGATCGACGATCTTGACCGTGCTTCGATCGGACAACGTGCTGATCGTGCCCGGACGGCCAGCGGAGCAGACGGCACCGGGCGTTGTCGTTTCCCTTTCGGGAAAATCGCTACCCTCGAACAACGCCTTGGGCTCGGAAATCGCGCACTACTGGAACGGTGTCGGCGCAATTCAAGGCGAGAAGCGCTCGGCCGCGATCACGTCGAGGAAATCAGCTGGCCGATCACGGCGGGACTGACGACCTTCTCACAGATACAAGTTTGCAGCAATGCTCGGTCATCGCATTGCAAGCGCAGCCTTCATCGATCGTTCCTGATCGATCGCAGTGCGCTCAAGCTGCTCTCGTCCGCAACGACCGCCTATCTCTTCCTGCGCCGAAGCACGATCGTTGTTGCCGAACCCTTGTTAAAGATATATTATGCTTGCATGTTATCGTTTCAGGATGAATTGTTGCCGCTGGCCATGGCGGCGGAAACGAGTGATTGCCTGACGTGGATGCTGCCTCTAGTGGCGCGAACCACGCGCTCGTCGGAAGTTTAGCATTTTCGCGTTTAGGGTTCCTCCCCCTATGCGCGCCTGATCCCACGGTATGCCCTCGCCTCGAGGTCTGCCGTGGGATTTTTTCAAGTAGGTGGAAACGCAATACAGGTCAGGCTGCGGTGCGCATCCCGAAATCTCTTGGCCGGAGCATGAGATCGGCGAGCGTGTACTTGTCCAGGACCGTGTTGAACGCACTAATTCCCTCTCTCAGGATGGGCGCCAATCGACAGCAGCGCGTTATGCGGCACTGGCTTTCCGCACCGAAACATTCGACCAGCGCGAAATCGGGCTCCGTTGCCCGCACGACATCTCCGAGCCGTATCTTGCGAGGTGATTTAGCCAATTTCAGCCCGCCGGATCGTCCACGCACCGCTTTCAGATAGCCTGCCCGTGTCAGGCTATTCGTCACCTTCATGAGATGTCCCCGCGAGATCTTGTAAACCTCGGTAACCTCCTCGATGGTGATCAACCTGTCTTCATGGGCGGCGGCAAACATCAAAAGTCTCAGCGCGTAGTCGGTAAAGTTGGTAAGTCGCATGAAAGATCCCAAAGGGTGACGTCACCGCGATTGACGAAAGAATATCTAAACGACAGAAAGGTATAGGTTACGTGTATGTTTTGCAAGTTGCAGGGATTCAGCCGTGAGGATCCGCAGTTGACTTAGCCTGCCACCGCGCGATCGAATCAGTGCAGAGCCGTAAGTATTGGCGGTTCATCGTTTGCAACGGCGGCAGGGCTTTTTGCAAGGTCTGGGTCAAGCCTGTGCCGATCTTCTTCGAGCGGCCTTGATGGCCTCTGCGATTTTCGCCGCTCGCAGCGAAAACACGGCAGCCTGTTGAGGCGTGCAAAACTCTCTCGTCGTGGCTTCGAAGAGTTCGATCCATCTGCCAAAATGGCGCTCGGTGAGACCAGGCAGCGGAAGATGCTGGCCGATCACGTCGCCTTTGTAGGCTCCCGTGATCAGTATGACCGAGGACCAGAAATCGCACATGCGGGTTAGGTGCGCCGGCCAGTCCAAAATCCTCTGAAAAATGGGGCCTAAATCCGCATCCGCGCGCACGCGGACGTAAAAGGCTTCGACCACGGCGCGGATCAACTCCTCTCCGATCCCCACGGCAATGCCCGGCGCCTTGACATAAGGGGTGCGCGGACGAGTTGGCGAGCCTTCGTCGTTCCTCACGGGTTTCGCTTCTTGAAGAATTCCACGAAAAAGCGGCCGCCTTCGACGAACGCGACCCGGTGCGGAATGTTCGGCGGAATCGGAGCCGTTTCGCCGGCGGACACCAATTTCGAACCCTCGTGCGGCAGCTCCAGGTGATAAGACAAGCGACCTTCGAGCACACGGATCAAACCCCACACCCCGGACTTGGTCGTATGTGCAGACTTGAACGCCGCGGGGAGAGTCTGTGGCGTAAAGTCCGGCGTCCGACCGTAGGCGACGACGTCGGCCGGGAGGCCCGGCGGGATCGCCTGCCAAAGCTCCGATTGTTCGTTCATTGATCTCACTCCGCTCTTTCGCTTCAGAGTCGCCGCACGAGTCGTTGCAGCAACGCGCTGAAGCGGCGCTCATCCCGAGGAGAGGCGCGCCGGAGGATGGCGCAGGCCGTTCCCGCGATATGGCAGGCGGCATCCGTCTCGCCAGCCTCCGCAAGCTTCTGCAAACCATCGAGAAGCAACCCGATGATCTGTTCCTGCGGCGATACGATCTGATCCAGCGTCGAATAGTCGAAACCCGCACCAGCCAGTTCTCGCGCCATCAGCGACCCCCGAGATATTGCTTTGCTTCGGAACTCATCATGTCGGGCGTCCAGGGAGGATCGTAGGTGAGCCTGATATCGGCCGAATGCACGCCCTCGACGTTGTGCGCGGCTTCGCCGACGCCGTCCTTCAGGAAATCCGTCGCCGGACAGCCTTTCGTGGTGGTCGTCATCGTTATCTTGACGATGCCGCGCTTCTCAAGGGCTATGTCGTACACGAGACCGATGTCGACGATATTGAAGCCGATTTCAGGATCGATTACCTCACGCAGCGCTTCGCGCACGCGGCCGACGAGTTCGCTGCTGCCGTTCATGCTGCCGGTGCCTTTTGAGATGCCTTGCGAACAAGGAGCTTGTAGGTCGTTCCGTCCGGCTCGAACGCTCCGAGCCATTGATGTCCACGTTTGGCCAATTCGGGAAAAAGGAAAACGGGTTCGCGGCATAGCAGCGAGCACAGGACTCCGCCCGGCTGCAACTCTTCGACGGCTGCGAGCGTACGCACCATCGGCTCTGGCGGATCAAGGTCGCGATTGTCGAGTTCACGGCAGGGCGCCGGCCAATTGCCGGTCGAAGCAGCAGCTTCCGCATTCCGCGCGGGCGGCCGGTCCGCTGGCGTGCCGGCAGTCCTGGCGTTCGGTGTGAACAGCACTTCCCAATCGCCCTCGCCGATCTCTCGTGCTGCGTGATCGAAGCCCTTCTTGGCCAGCACATGGTAGAGAGGCGTCGGTTCGAACGTAGCGAGCAACCGGAGGGGCTGTTCGGGGCCGAGCCCTTTGACAGCTTCCATGATGGCGGCGAACGGTTCTCCGCCGGCCCGCAGGATCGGGCGGACATCGAGTTCATGTGGCACTGGGGTCATCGGTTACTCCTCATCTTTCCAAGCCGGGCAGGATCAGTCGAGGGCGCGCTTGAACGCCTTCGGGCAACATCGGTGTCGGGACGGATTTCAGGGTACGAATTCGCACGAGCTCGACGCAAATGCCGGCGGTGGCGACGAGCATCCCGAGCGCCGCGATCCGGAAAGCTGGCGGAGTATCGAGAAAAGCCGCCACTGATGCAGCACTGACACTCGCGAAATACAGCCAGAACCAGGGCATCGCGCGCGGTTCGTCGGCAAGATCCTGAACGCGTGGCGTCGCCTGCTTGCCGATCAATGGGCCATAGCATTGGAGCCAGGTGAGAAAGGCGACAATCTTGTAGAGCTTGGCAAGACCCAGCCCGGAGAGCCAGCCAAACGCAACGAAGAATACGACCGCGCCGATATATCGCACGACCTCTCCGAGAGCTGCCAACGCCAACAACAGGACAGCTGCGATGCCGAGTCCGCCCAGCGCCACGGCAGCCATGCGCGTGTTCAACTCCATATTCCGTCGCTTGCGGGTTTGATAGAGCCGCACGACGTCATGGCCGTAAAACGCCACACAAATGCCGGCCATCAGAAGGGCCACGACGAGAGCGTAATCCACGTTCAGGCCGAAAAGCACGCACGCAGGGCCGCCGACCAGCAGCACAACTATCGAAGCGGTTCCGGTACCGAGCGCGATACGGCTGGTCCAACGCTTCTCTTCCGGCGCCAGCATGAACATCGCAAGCAGGCGATAACTGACTCCTATTGCCGTGAAACCAAGCCAGCCGCCAAGGCCCAGCGCGGCATGAAGGGCAACGCCGTGCGCTGTCAGCGCGACGAGAACCTCGCTCGTTGTCCATCGGGCGAGGTTGAGGGAAAATACAATTCCGAGAGCCACGACGCCGGCAAGGCTGACGAGACCGGCGACAACAAAACGCGCGGGTAGGCCGACGGGGCGCGCAGACCATAGGGTCCGACCGAGATTCCACAGATTGAGCCCGAATCCGGCCGACAGGATGATCGCGCCAAACGGCAACCATGGCATCGAAGTCAGGGAAATACCTGCCATTTCGCAAAAGCCGGCAATCAGACTTGCCAGCCCAATCAAGAGAAGAGCGAGCGCCGCGGCGGGTAGATCGGGATGGGCGAGCGGCTTTGCGACAAGAACCGGAACGAACTGAATGAGGGCCCCGGACATCAAGAGGCTGAGCCAGCCGATCGCGACCAGATGCACGAGAATGAGCGTTTGCGGCGCTGCGATCGGCCGGCTTGGAAAGCCGAAGCCCGCGACCATGAGCGCCTCGGCGCCCAGAAGCGAAAGGAGCGCGACCGAGAAATAACTCATTGTCCATCTGGAAAGGGACGCTCCGATCATGATTGCTCTTGCCTGGAGAAGGGACGGAAGCAAAGCGTTGCTGCTTCGCTTCCGTTCGCTGATGAGTGTTCAAGCAACTTTTTCTATCTCGACGCGCCAGACCGCGGGGCCGCGGTCGACATAAGTCCAGGAGAATTGCTTCGGATATTCGGCCTCCAGTTGATAGTAGAGCGGCTTGGGATCATGATCGTTCACCAGGATGAACGAGCGCCCGGGCGCAAGCGCATTGACGAGTCGAAAGATCTTCTGGTGCCGCTGAGCCGGCGGAAGCTCGCGCACGTCGATGACGGCTTCATCTCCGTTCGTATTGGACATTCGGGTTCTCCTGCGGTCGCACCAGGGTCTGGTCCACCGCCGCGGCGACCATGACGGCGGATCGAGATAGCAGCTCGCCGAGTGCCTTAGCCCTCGCCCGGCTTCGCGCTGAAGTGTTCGCCCAATTTGTTCGGTATGCCATTCCAGAAATCGGCGTCAGCGGGCGGGGCGCCCTTTGCCACGACGTTCGGCCAGAGTTCGGCGTAGCTGCGATTGAATTCGATCCAGCGCGGCTCGGCAGCCGGATCGCTGTCAGGGAAGATCGCTTCGGCAGGACATTCCGGCACGCAAACGCCGCAATCGATGCACTCGTCGGGATGAATGACCAGCATGTTTTCTCCGACGTAGAAGCAGTCGACGGGGCAAACCTCCACGCAATCCATGTATTTGCATTTGATGCAGTTATCGGTGACGACGTGAGTCATCAGCCAGCCCTTTCAGGCATCCGAGCGGCCACGCCCGATGTCTTTAAACAAGAAGAACCTTGGCATCTTGGCACGTAAAAGAAATATTTTCAATATATCTTTTTGTACGCGGGCATCGGGTTCATTTTGTATGCGGCATCGCCTCATTTAGGTATTGCATCGAACTTAAAGATATACTATGCATAGATGTTAAGAGACGGCCTTGCGGTCTGTGATGCCGACAAGGAATAGACGGAAAGCTGATGAGGGCACGCTGCCAGGCTGTCATTACGCTAGCGATGACCGCTATTGAGCAGCCGCCCGGCACGAGTTTCGAGAAGAATTGACCGCGTCAATCGTCGACTGGCTGCATAAGAAAATCCGCTAAGAGAAAATCCGCTGAAAATAGTTGTTGCTGGGCGATGCATTCGCATCCCGCCGGATGTTGCCGCACGGGCTGATCCCGCAAATGCGGTGCCGAGATTCAATGGAGCGCAAGGGAGGGGACCGTGATCCAGGAGCTTGTTTGGGCAACATCACTGACGTTGATGGCGGTGCTTGCCCTTGTTTTCATTTGGGTTGCTTTCAAGGCCAGGATTGAACTGCCCGATTACGGACCGGCGATTGCGTCGGCCTATCAGAAGCGGACGTGGTTGTTCGGTCTCGCTATGGTGATACTGATCTGGGCCAACTACCGGACTCTTTCCCATCTTCCCTACGTTTCGAGCTCCGCCGCACAAGGATCGGCGGCAACGGTGCAACCGGTGGAAGTTGTTGGGAACCAGTGGTCCTGGACCATCACGCCCAGCAACCTGAAGGCTGGACAAACCGCGGAGTTTCACGTCACGAGTACTGACGTAAATCACGGTTTCGCTGTCTACGATCCGGACATGCGCATCGTCGCTCAGACCCAGGCGATGCCGGGCTACATCAACAAGCTTCGTTATACCTTCACTAAACCCGGCACCTACCGGGTCCTCTGTTTGGAATATTGCGGCGTTGCTCATCACCAAATGGCCGCCGATATCACCGTCGCCGCACGCTAAGCCCCTTTGGGAGGATGCCATGACGATCCAAGCCAATGAAGTGACGATCCGGAGCGATGAAGGCCGCAGCCTCATAAGCGCCCGCGCCGCCGTTCTGGCGTATCTGGCCGTCTGCGGGCTGGTCTTGCTGCTGATGATGCTGCTCGGCCTGACCATGCGTCTGGCGCAAGCGCAGTGGATCACCGTTCAACCGGATTTCTTCTACGTCGTGATGACCATGCACGGCGCCGGCATGGTTGGGATAACAGGTCTGGCCGGCGCTGCCGTCATGTGGCACTTCGTACGTCGATACGTGCCGGTCTCGACCGCTGTGTTCGTCACCAATCTGGTGTTCTTCCTCATCGGCGCGGCGTTCATTTTGGGAGCGGGATTCCTGGGCGGATTTGCCGGCGGTTGGACCTTCTTGTTCCCGCTACCCGCACATTCCGGCGCATTGTGGTCAGTCAACGCGGCGGCTTCGTACATGATCGGCTTGTTGATCATTGGTACCGGCTTTTTGTTGCTTCATCTCGACGTCGCCCGCGGCATCCTGTCCGTTTACGGCGGCCTCGCCTCCGGCCTCGGCGTCAAGCAGGCGTTCGGCCTGGCTCCCGAAAAAAACGGCCCGCCGCCCGCCGTAACAGCATCCACGATGGTGTCGATCGTCAACATACTGGGCATCCTCGTCGGCGCCGCGGTGCTTGTTATCTCTCTCGTCAATCTGTACGTCCCGAGCTTTACCTTCAACGCCCTGCTCGCGAAAAACCTGATCTACTTTTTCGGACACGTATTCATCAACGCCACCATCTATATGGCGGTAATCGCGGTCTACGAGATACTTCCCGTTTTCACACATCGCGCCTGGAAGGCCAATCGAGCGTTCTACTTCGCCTGGGTGCTTTCGACGCTGATGGTGCTCACCGTATATCCTCACCATCTTCTCATGGATTTCGCGATGCCGACCTGGGCACTCGTTGCGGGTCAGGTCATATCGTGGCTGAGTGGCTTGCCCGTGCTGCTGGTGACAGCGTTCGGTGCTCTCACCAACGTTTATCGCTCGGGCATCAAATGGAATGCCACAGCCGGGCTGGCGTTTCTTGGCGTGGCGGGCTGGGCGATCGGAGTCATCCCGGCAATTGCCGATGGAACGATCGAGATCAATTCCGTCATGCACAACACCCAATGGGTGCCCGGCCACTTCCATACCTATTTGCTGCTGGGGATGGTTGCGATGTTTCTCAGCTTCGTGACCTATATCGGCACCACCGGATCGAGCGCATTGGCATCCGTCGCGTTCTGGCTTTACACCATCGGCGGCTCGGTCTTCGTTCTTGCATTCCTTTCCGGCGGAGCCGTGAGCGTTCCGCGCCGCTACGCCGTTCATCTGCCCGAATGGCTGCCTTATGATCGGGTCGGCTCGGTCGGCGCGGCGTTGGTGATAGCAGGAGCGTTGATCTTCGTGCTGGGCTTTCTTGCGAAACTTCCGTCGGTTTCCGCATCGGAGTCCGATGCATGATCGGTCGGGGCTTCATTCCGCTGCTGGTGTTGGTGACCGCGGCCGGGATTGGAGCGCTGGCCTGGGAGACCGAAGGGTTCAACGTCGTCACCGTGAACGGAGCGCGCCAGCTCGATATCGCACGCAGGCCACGTTCCCTGCCGGACGTCGAACTCATGGATCAGGACGGTCAGCTATTTTCCCTGGCGGACTACAAAGGCGACCCGGTATTTGTTGATTTCATCTACACCCGGTGTCCGACGATCTGCAGGCCCATGGGAGACGAGTTTCACCACATACTGCAATGGCAGGACTCGCATCCGGAACAGAAAGTAAGACTGGTCAGCATCAGTTTCGATATCGAGAACGACGGTCGGGAAGCATTGCGGCTGTACGGGGATCGCTACGGCGCGCGCGCGCCGCAATGGCGCATCGCGGCTCCGTTGCAGCGGAGCGGACTCGACGCGCTGCGCCAGGCCTTCGGCCTGATCGTGATCCCTGACGGGATGGGCGGCTTCATCCACAACGGCGATGTATATCTGATCGACGCCCGCGGGCGTTTGGCTCGCGCCTTCGATCCGGATGCGGCTCCGCTGGTGTTTGTCAATGCATTGACCGGAATCCGCAGATGAGAAGGCGCCTGATCATCATCACGGCCGCGTGGATGCTGTTGTGGTGGTGGCCGCTGCGTCATTTCCTCGAAAGCGACATGGTGCTGCACATGACCGTGCAGATACCGCTCCTGATCGGAATCGGCCTGCTGCTGGCGCCGCTTGTCCGCGGCATCGAGCCACCCTGGCTGGTTGATGCGGATTGGCTGGGTATTCCCGGCATTGTCGCGGTAGTGCTTGTCACATCGTTCTGGATGATACCCCGCGCCCTGGACAGCGCGTTATCCGATCCTCTCACCGATGCGGCCAAATTTGTAACATTGCCGCTGGCTGCCGGGCTACCTCTCGGATTGAGTTGGCGCCGGATGCCGTCACTTGGACGGGCGTTCATCTGGGCGAACTTCATTCCAAAACTCGGGGCCATCGGAGGACTCTACCTCGCGGCACCGGTTCGTCTCTGTGCCTACTACAGAATCGATCAGCAAACTGAAGCGGGCTGGGCTCTCGTTACAGTCGCCGCGGCTCTTGGGATTTCGTGGTTCTTGATCCTGTTTTTCGGCCTTCAATCGGTTCCCCTGAAAACATGGTTCGGCTTTCAAGCCGACCGCCACCCGAATCCCGGTTGTCAGGTCAAGTGACGCATCTTCGAGCGCACGAAGTCGGAATGCCGGCCACCGCCGCCCTCTCAGGCCCGGGCCGCCTCGTAGCGCACAGGCTGCCGCGGCGGCAGCCGCTGATGACTTAGAGCGTTTTTGAGCGAAGCATTCCCTCGGACTTGATCCGTGGGTGGATACCGGTTCGCGTGAAGAAAACGCGTCAAAACAAGAATCCAGAGCCCCGCTCCGATTCCATCAGAACGGAAACGGCTCCAGCGGAGCAGGTGACGGGAGAGAAATCCCGGCCCGCCATGTCCTTCCAGTGCCGCTATCGCGCCGCCAGGCGGATGGAGCAATAGCTATTCAAGTTCGATCGCCTGGTATCGGCCGTTTTCATCGAGCGCGGTTCCCCAGATCTTGTGCGAAGCCTGGTGCTCGGAGCGGCCGAAACTGAGAGGGGTTCCGAGACCCAGGTCGAGGTTGTGAAGATTTTCCAGGCTGTCGACCAGCTTTTCGGTATCGAGCTGCGGACCGACACGCTTCATGGCCTGGATCAGGATGTTGGCGGTGATGTAGCCCTCAAGGGATACGTAATCCGGCGCCTCGCCGGGAAAATACTTGGCAAGGGCGTTCTTGTATTCGAGCACCACGCTTGAATAGCCACCAACGGCTGGCACCACCTGGGTGACGATCACCCCGTTGGCGAAACGCGGGCCCAACAGCATCAGCTCCTCGGCAAGCTCAGTGCTGCCGACGAACGATACATTGGTGTAGATCAAGCCGGGAATCTGGTCGTGCGTCTTCTCGATGAACTTGGCCGCGGCCCGATAGGTGGCCACCATCACCACCGCCCTGATCGGCGGTTTATGCAATTTCAGCTGATTGACCGCATCGTCCACATCCACGGTGTTTCGTTTGTAGTTAAGCCGCAGGATGGAGCTGTCACCTAAACCAAGCGTACGGAATGCCTTTGAGACGCCGGCAAAACCCGCGTCCCCAAAGGCATCCTGCTGGGCGAAAACCGCGATCTGCCGCGCCGGTATCCGGCGCAGTTTCACCAGATAACGCACGACGGCGTCGGTTTCCTCGGCATAACTCGCGCGATAATTGAATACGTAGCGGTCGGGAGGATCGTGGCGCAGGATGTTCGATCCGGTGAAGGCGCCGAAGAACAGCGCCCGCCGCTCGAGCGCGAAGGGGACCGCGACGGCGGCGGTCGGCGTTCCGACATTTCCGATGAAGCCGAACACCTGGTCTTTGTCGTAGAGTTGCTTCATGGCGTCGGCAGTCCGCGTCGGCTCGTAGCCGTCGTCAGCCGCGATCAATTTGAGCATCCGACCCGCGACGCCGCCGGTATCGTTGACCCGGCTGAATGCGGTGTCGATCCCAAGCTTCATCTGCCGCCCGAGTTCCTTGGAGGCACCGGAGAAGGGACCTACAATCCCAAAGCGGACTTCGTGATCGCTAATGCCGCGGACAGGGGCGCCGGACGAGGTGGTCGCGGAAGCCGTGGCGGCGCCAGTCGAAGCGGGAGCGCCCGACAATGCCGATGCAGGCGAGTCAAGCGATTGCTCGAGATCGCTAAGCTGGCGTTCGGCCGTCCGGCAGTCGATCTTGCCCGTTGCTACCGCCTGACGGCCATCGGCAGCATTGCGATCCAGCAGCCGTGCGAGATCGTCGCGCTCCGCGTCACTGGACGCGGCTTCATGGATCACTACGTTGAATTTTTCGACGATGGACTGAATTCGGGGTCGGGCGATATCCCGGCAAGCTGAGGCCGAACCGATGATCGGCCCGACGCGGCCCGCAAGCTCGCGGACGCTATCCAGCCTGGCAGCGTGCGCTTCAACCGAGAAGCCGAGAAGCAGGACAGTGGATAAAATAATCGTCCAACGGGAAGTCATTGGAAACTCCGCGACAACATCAAATCGGCTCCGTTATCTGGCAATTTCGTTCTCCCCTTGGCCTCCGGATCCGCCACCGAGGCGGGAATCCGCGGAGTCGAGTTTCTGCTGCCACTGAAGGAACCGGTGAAGCAGTGCTTCGGAATGCTCGTGCGTCATGGCCGGCTGCGTCGGACTCGTCTGGTCCTCGCGCGAGGCCTGCTTCACCGCCGTTTTCAGTGATTCCACGGCGCCGGAAACATTGCTGTCCGGGGCATGACTTCCCGACACTGGAATGAGGAAGAACAGCGCGACCAGGGCCAAACCGCCGACGGCCGCGGCCGACCACCAGCCGACCGGGATCCGCTCCATCCATCGGCCGAGTTCGTTGTTTTGTTCGGGCGGTTCATGAACGGCCTCGGGGTCAGGCGGAATGCCCACGGACTTCCTGACCGCTTCCCTGAGCAAGTTCTCGAAGGAAGACGGCGAGGATGCGCTGTTCCTGGGCAACTCCGGCTTGACGCTGTTTGAAGCCGCTGACCGGGGCTTCGCTTCATCTCGCAACGGGCGCGGCGCATAGCGAAATGGATTGTCCGGATCGAAAGGGTCCTGTCTACTTGAGGTACTCATACGCCACTCCGCCTCACGCTAGGGATTTGCACCACTGCCATCGGTTGTTTACCGCGGCATCGACTGGTTGGCATTTCGATCTGCTGGACTTGAAGGTTCCGTCGACGCGCGACTCACGAACGAATTCGCGATCGATGCAGACCGAATGCGGAAACCGGTGAGAGAATTTTGACGGAACGACCGGTGCTGTCCGGGCAGAGCTGTTTCAGCACCGCGAGAGGCGCCACATTGGGACTGGCGAGACAACACGCCAGGTCGCGCTTTAGGTACTACTTGCATTGCCCCAGTCTCGGCACCAGTCCGCCCCTATGAGCGGCGAATACGACTTCCAGCGAGCGTGCCGAAACTAATCTCAAAAACCGGGATATTGTTTGGCTCGACGCCACTAACAAACCCCAAGTGCATCGAAATTGCTCATTACCTTCTGGATTTCGTATCACAACGCGCCATGCTCAAATCACAACGCACGTTGATGGCGGTAAAAACGTGGCAGCATAACTGAGGATTTCCGGCTAGGGCATGGCAGTATTGAGGCGACGAGGCGGCTATTTCCTGCTCCAATTTTTACCGAGGGCGCGGCCTTGCGAAACGCTTGTAGACATTGAAGCGTAAGGAAAGCGGACAAAGGCGCGGCGGCAATAGATCAGGAAATGCGCGACTTGCGGCAATGAGCAAGCAGACGACAAGCTTCTGGACGGTCCGAAGCCTGCTCCAAACGCGCAGGACTGCCATTGACGTATGTATGCGGCTGTCCGTCCTGCACCCGAAGGCGACATTCCGCGTGGGAAGGAGCGGATGGCGCGCCATTTTGAAGGGCGGATCGCACGACGATCCGCCCGACATCGCGATATCGTTCGGCCTATCAATTCAGGTGATGAACTTTCTGTAGGCCGTAAACCGGTGTCGGGATGCCTTCCATCCGCGCCTTGAGCTGCAGCGAGAGGTACTGCGAGTAGTGCCGCGACTGATGCAGATTGCCGCCGTGGAACCACAGCGCTTCCTGCTGGGTCGGCTTCCACATGTTGCGCTGCTCGCCCTCCCACGGGCCGGGATCCTTGGTGGTGTTCGAGCCGAGACCCCAGACCTTGCCTACCTTGTCGGCGACCTCCTTCGAGATCAGGTCGGCGGCCCAGCCGTTCATTGAGCCATAACCGGTGGCATAGACCACGAGATCGGCAGGCAGTTCGGTGCCATCCACGAATTTCACGCCGGTTTCCGTCAATTCCTGCACTGCCGCGCCCTTGCCGCTTTTAAGCTTGATCGAGCCGTCGATAACGAGATCGCAGGCGCCGACGTCGATATAGTAACCCGAACCGCGGCGCAGGTACTTCATGAACAGGCCAGAGCCATCGTCGCCCCAGTCATGCATGAAGCCGACCTTCTCCAGCGCATCATAGAAGCCCTTGTCGCGCTCACGCATCTGTTCGTAGAGCGGAATCTGGAACTCATGCATGATCTTGTAGGGCAACGAGGCGAAGATCAGATCGGCCTTGCGCGTGGTCATGCCGTTCTCGACCGCCTGCTCCGAGTAAAGCGCCCCGAGGCCGATATCCATCAGCGTGTCGGACTTCACGATATGGGTGGACGAGCGCTGTACCATCGTGACGTCCGCGCCCCCCTCCCATAGCGCCGCACAGATATCGTGAGCGGAGTTGTTGGAGCCGATCACCACCACCTTCTTGCCGCGATATTTCTCCGGACCCGGATGGTTCGAGGAGTGCTGCTGCTCCCCCTTGAAGATGTCCTGTCCCTTGTATTTGGGCCAGTTCGCCTTGCCAGACATGCCGGTGGCAAGCACGAGCTGTTTCGGCTTGAGTGTCATCTCCTTGCCGTCGCGCTCGACGATGACGGTCCATTCCTTGGCCTTGTCGTCATATTTGGCGGACTTCGCGACGGTGGAATTCCAGTAACTCAGCTCCATCACCTTGGTATACATTTCCAGCCAGTCGCCGATCTTGTCCTTCGGCGCGAAGACAGGCCAGTTCTTCGGAAAATCGATATAGGGCAAGTGATCGTACCAGACCGGATCGTGCAAACAGAGCGACTTGTAGCGTTTGCGCCAGGAATCACCGGCCCGATCGTTCTTCTCGATGATGATGGTGGGCACGCCAAGCTGGCGCAGTCGTGCGCCGAGCGCGATGCCGCCCTGTCCGCCACCGATAATCAGCACATAGGGCTGCCTCGTATGACCCAGTTCGGCGGCCTCCCGCTCGCGTTCCTCGCGCCAGCTTTTGCGATCCTTGCCATGACCGTGCTTGGCGCCGAGCGGACGGGTGAAGCCGGACTTCTCCTCATGGCCCTTGAGTTCAGCCATGGTGGTGAGCAGCGTCCAGATGCGGCCGTCCTTCATACGCAGATGACCAAAGCCCCGCGCCACGTCGGTCTCGAACTGAATCCAGCTCTCGACGATGCCATCGGCCTCGCTCGCCGTTTCGCCGTCGGCGATACGGAATCCTGACGGCCTGGTGTCCGCAAGCCGCGCTTGCAGCATGTCGCGGATCTGATCCTTGCCCTCCATGGTTTTGACGTTCCAGGTGAAGGTGACGAGATCACGCCAGTAGCAATCGGTCTGAAACAGCGCCACCGCGCGTTCGATGTCGCCTGACGACAACGCGGCGTTGAACTCGTCGAGCAGCGCGGTGACCTTTCCCTCCGGAGCCTTCGTGAGCATGGTGTCATTCTCCGTTATGCCGGCGTCGATCGCCTTTGCGTCCTGGTTCCGGCGCGTGGTTGTCGAGGTGGAATTTTTGCCTCTGCCCCAATGTGAGCAAGCCCCGTGCCACGGAGAGCCATCTCGAAATCGCTCGACACTTCCGTGCGTTAGTGCCGCCACGGCGCTGCCTCACCTGCGGCGCCATGCAACAGGTGTTGCACGCAACAAACTTGATCGGCGGCATGATCCGAGTGACACTCAGCGCAGCAAAAAGAACGTGCGAGGACACCTCCAGGAGCATCTGCCGTGATCACGGAGCAGGCGGCGCATATTGACGAACTGGTGCGCGTTGCAGTCGGTCAGACCAGCCTGCGCGACGCGATCATCCATCAATCGTGGGTACGTTGCGTCTCCGAACACAAGCTCGATCCGGTGGTGCTGCGCGATGCTCATATCGTGACCTCCGGGCGGCTGCGCGAGCATCGCGATGCCATGGACGAATTCCTCCATACCGCCCGCTTCGGCGTCGAGATGCTGTATCGCCAGATCGCGGGGCTCGGCTACGTGCTGCTGCTCACCGATGCCAAGGGCATCACGGTCGATTTCATCGGCGACCCCACCTTCAACAACACCCTTCGCAGGGCCGGGCTCTACCTCGGCGCCGACTGGAACGAACCCCACGCCGGGACCTGCGCGGTCGGTACCTGCATCGCCACCGAAGAAGCCCTGACGGTGCACCAGTCGGACCATTTCGACGCAACGCACATTCCGCTGACCTGTACGGCTGCGCCGGTGTTCGACCCCAGCGGCAAGCTCGCTGCGGTGCTGGATATCTCCGCGCTGCGCTCACCCGAACCGAAAGCCAGCCAGTTCCTGGCGCTGCAATTGGTCAAGTCGTTCGCCCACAAGATCGAGAACGCGAACCTGTTGAATCGCTTCCGGCACGAATGGATCATCAAGCTGTCCGGCTCCGCGGAATTTGCCGATGTCGATCCGGATTATGTGATGGCCGTCGACAGCAGCGGCCGCATCATCGGTTTCAACAATCGGGCAAGGCAGCTACTGGCGCGCGAACTGAGCAAGCGGCCGGACCTTCGCCTGCGAGCAGGCGGCCTCGGCCTCTCCGATATCTTCGCATGCACCATCGACGACCTGCCGCGCTTCGCCCACTCGCGTCCGACCGGGCAACGCACGCTGCGGCTGGCCAACAGCAGCGGGACATTGTTCGCGCAGACGCTGCCGCCACCGAACAAGCTGGCCGCGCCCGCCTCCTCCCGCAGCGAGTCGGCACTGCCCGCACCGCTGCGCAACCTGTACCGTGGCGATCCCGCCATGCATCAGGCGGTGACGCGCGCCGCCAGGCTCATCAATACCCAGATGGGCCTGCTCATCACCGGCGAAACCGGCACCGGCAAGGAGCATCTGATCAAGGCGCTGCATTCGGTCAGCGCGCGAGCCGGAAAGCCCTTCGTCGCAGTCAACTGTGCCGCGCTGCCGGAAAGCCTGATCGAGAGCGAACTGTTTGGCCACGAGCCGGGCGCCTTCACCGGGGCGTCCGCGAAAGGCAAGAAAGGTCTCGTGCTCGAAGCCGATGGCGGCACCCTGTTCCTTGACGAGATCGGCGACATGCCGATTTCCTCGCAGACGCGGCTGCTGCGTGTGCTGGCCGAGCGCGAGGTGACACCGGTCGGCCGCACCCGGCCCGTCCCGCTCAACATCCGCGTCATCGCTGCCACCCATCGCGACCTCGTCGCGCGGGTCAAGACCGGGCAATTCCGCGAGGATCTCTTTTTCCGGCTCAATGGCGCGGTGCTTGCGCTGCCTCCGCTACGTCAGCGGACCGACATCGAGTGGCTGATCGATCAATCCCTGCATCGACTGTCGAGGGAGCACGAGGTCAACTTTGCCCTGACGGCAAGCGCGCGTGCGGCATTGCTCAAATATCAATGGCCGGGCAACATCCGCGAGCTGATCAACGCGCTCGATCATGGCTGCGCGCTGTCCACCGACGGCACAATCGATCTTGCCGATCTGCCAGACCGGATCTCTTGTTCCGTGCGTGAGGACATGGCCGGAAAGTCGGTGCGTGGCGGAACGGCAACGTCACGGCAAGCCGATGAGCTATCGATGGCGTTGCGCAACAATCGCTGGAACGTCTCGCGGGTGGCACGCGAGCGTGGCGTCGATCGTTCGACCATTCACCGTCAGATTCTCCGTTTCGGCATCACGATGCCGAAAGACATGGCTTGAGTGCCGTTGCCTTGGTCACATGCAGGCCGCGCCGCGCTGAAGGTGTCGATCAAAACGTGGTGGTGAGCTGCGTCAGCCATCCGGGGGAGACCTCGACGAGGAATGTCTCCAGTCGTTTGTCGGCGCCTGTGAGGATCAGCAGGCCGATCGCCAGCAAGATTGCGCCGAGCAGGGTCTTTCCGCTCTGGCCGCTGCGATGAAGCTTGTCGCGCCATCGCGTGATGGCCTCTCGTGACACAACGCCAAGGACAAGCAGCGGCAGGGCCGCGCCGATGCCGAAGGTGATCATCACCGCCGCAACGTGCCATAGGTCCTTCCCTTGCGCGGCCAGCAGCGAAGCCGCTCCCAAAGCCGGTCCGACGCAAGGGCTCCAGACGGCGCCGAGAAGGAGCCCGACGGCGAACTGCCCCTGAAACCCATTGGTCGCAAAGCCGCCGAAACGGCGGTCCGCCCAGCCGCCGACGGGCCCGGCGGCAACGGCCAGCCGCGTCTGCAGCGTCGGCGCGATCATTACCACGCCGAAGGTCACCAGGAGGGCGGCCGCAACGATGCGGAAAACGCCGCCGTCCAGGCCGATCGAGAAGCCGATCGTGGCGACGAACAATCCGATAGCTACGAATGACGTGGCGAGGCCCGCCGCAAGCGCGACGGGGCCGAAGCGATGCGCGGAGACGGCCGTGCCGAGCACCAACGGCAGAAGCGGCAGGACGCAGGGCGACAGTGCCGACAAGATGCCCGCCAGGAACGCCAATGCAATGCTGCCAACTCCCATCACAGCCGCCTATTTCGTCACGGTCGACTGAACGAGGGAAGCTATCGAGCCGGGGTTGGTATCGCCCACCGAGCGCCCGGTCTCGGTCTTGCCCCTGAACGCGATCAGGGTGCTTTGGCTCTGCGCACCGAACTGGCGCACAACAGGCTTCTGGCTGTCGAAATCGACTGCGAAGATGACGAGGTCCGAATTCGCAGGCTGCTCGGCAAAGCTGTCGATGATCAGCTTTTGTACCATGCAGGTCGGGCACCAGGTCGCGGAAATATCGACGAGGATGCGCGCACCCCGTTCCTGTGCGGTTTTGAAGCTAACCGCGTCGAACGTCCGGCGCTCGGCCGCAATCGCCCCGGTTGTCGCGAACTGGATGACAAACGGCACCGCGGCCATTGTCGCAAGGAACAAGCGTCTTTGCATAGAACTCTCCTCTTTTAGAAACGGGAAATCGGTTGCCTGGAGCGTTTTCGAGCGGAGCATGCCCTCGGACTTGATCCGTGGGTGGATACCGGTTCGCGTGAAGAAAACGCGTCAAAACAAGAATCTGGAGCCCCGTTCCGATTCCACCGGAACGAAGGGGCTCCAAGTTTCGTATGATGGGCATCGCTGCGGTCTAGCTGCCGGCCGCGCGCGATCGCGGTGCGAGCCTGCGCAGCATCCCTCTGCCGAACAGGGCACCGAAGCCGACGAACAGCGCCACGGTGCCAAGATTCCACATCAGGATCATCGCGCTGGCGTCGATGGCGTGAAACAGCGACAGCGCCGACGCGGTGATCGCGGCAACCGCAAGGCTTCCCATCAAGATTGCAGCGGTCGGATGAAGCAGCGCGGTGTAACGCAGCATCACCAGCATCATGAGGGAGAGCGGCAATCCGGTCAGGACAAGGGTGGCGAAGCAGCGCGCGGCTTCACCCATCGTGACGCCTTCCGGACCGATGCCGATCCATTGCGTGAGGCATTGATAGCCGATGTTCGACAGCCACAGGACAAGCGCCGGAAGCGGCAGCAGGAGCCAGAGGCGCGAGCGATCCGGCAAGCTCACCTGGAAAGCGGCCAGCGCCGCGAGCACCCCGGTCAGGAGCGAGGCGGCCATGCTCACGGCAAAGGCGGGATCATGCAGCCGTGCGGCGAGATCCTGTCGAATCCCCTGGGCGACAGCCAGCAGCGCCACCACAACGAAGGCAACAGCCAGCCAGCAGGCAGCGCGGACCAAAGGCGGCCGCAGGCGCCGGACTGGCGGCAGGTCCTTGGCAAGAGCAGCAATGAGATCGGAGGTCTTCATTGACGTCCTCCATCGTCTCGCTCGGCCAATAGTCGGCGCAGGCTCTGCAAGGCGCGATGCGTCGCGACCTTGAGCGATGAAATCGATTGGCCGCTGATGCTCGCCGCCTCCTTCAATGACATTTCCTTGAGTTTGAGCAGCTCTATCGCCTGCTTTTGCATGGGGGGCAGATCCTCGATGGCTCCTTCCAGGCCATGCCGATCGGTTCTCTCTTCAATGTTCGTCGGAACGTCTGCAAAGGTTTCGTGCTCAACCGTCAGGGGTGTCTCCCGCGCCCCCTGTCTTCCCTGACGGCGGAGGCGGTCGATGAACCGCCGGTTGGCGATCGCAACCAGCCAGGGGCCGAAGGGCCGCGCGGGATCGAAGGTGTGGCGGATCGCATGAACGGTCAGGAGAACGTCCTGGACCGCATCCTCGATATCCTGCGGCTCGCGATGTCGTCGTGCCGCAAGAGCGCGCAGATAGGGTGTGACCTCCTGCAGAAGACGCAGATAGGCCGCGCCATCTCCGCCCTGTGCGCGGGCCATGAGAATGGTCCAGTCAGTGTCCGGAATGGCGGATTTGCCGGCATCTGCCACCTCTCGATGAGGATCGGCCGGGCTTTGATTGCTCTCTCGCCCTCCGACAATACGCAGAGGCGCTGCCTGCCGTGGCGAATCGTCGATCATGGTCGGCGCCTTTCCGACCCAGGCGCGCTGGCGTGACACAAGCGGCGGAGCACATGATCGAGTGAGAGTGGGCCGGGACCGAGCGCGATCAGGCCGAGTGCCATCGCCGCCCATGGCAGATGAAAATTCGCCCATCCGTCGGGAACGACGAGCTGGATGACGCCGGTCATGACGAGCAGACCGAGCGCGGCGAAGCGCGTGCCGAGCCCAAGCACCAGCAGGATCGGCAGGACGATCTCTGCCGTGGCGGTAATGTGGGCCGTGAGGAGCGGCATCGGGATATCATAGGCGCCGCCGAAAAGATGAAGCTTGAACTCCTCCTCGAACAGGTAGGCCGCGCTTGGCGACAGGGACAGGAAACCGTCCCAGCGGGTGAGGCCCGATCGGAAGAATGGCAGCGCGAGCGCAATGCGAAGCGCCAGCGGGGCGACCACGAGCGCCAATCGCTCAAGGGTGCTGACGGCCCATCCTACTGCTTGAATGACAGAACCCCGGCTGAAATGCGCGTCCTTCATCGTCATGCCCGCCGTCCCAAGACCTGCGTTTCGAAGCCGACGATCGCGCCCGCCTGCAGAAGCCCGGTCAGATTGGCCGAAAGGTCGAACCGGCTGTCAGCCGTCAATGCCGCCTTGGTCGCTTCCAGGACAGAACCGCCATCAAGCAGAACTCCTATGAACGCAGCACCTCCTTTTGGAAGCGACCGAACCTCGACCTCGGCTTCCGGCCGGATCAGGATCGCATCCTCACCGTCTGCATCGAGATCGACGGGCGCGGGAACGCCGTCCCCGACATTCATCTGCCAGATGGTCAGGGCCGGAAAGCGGGATCGGGTGATGCGAACGGAGGGGTGAAGCAGCAGCCGCACCTTCGCTCGTTCCTCCGATTCCACCGCGGCAAGCACGGCGGGATCGAGCGGTTCGGCCTCGGCAGCATGATAGGCTTCGCTCCACGCCCGTTCGATCCGGGCGACATCGGCCAAATAGGGCAAGGTGGCCGCAGGTTCGAAACCGCCGATGAAATCGGGAAAGCCGCTGCCATAGCCGAGCATGATCGGCGAATTCGGCGGTTGCCGTGCGACATAGACACGCGCCATCGCGCGGAAGAACTCTTCGCCAACGATGCGGCGCACCGCGGGAAAGGCCGCTTGCAGCATATCGATCAGCCCGACCACGACATTGTTGCGATAGACGGCGAAGCGCCGTGCGCTCGGCGTGCCGTCGGGCCCGATCAGGCCGCTTGGCGCCGGCCGCTCGGAATCCAGCAGCGCCGCGGCGAATTCGGCTTGTCGTTCAGCGAGCCGAAGCATGGCGCAACTTTCGAGACGGGACCGCGACCATGATGGCCTCTGCGCGGTCGGCCTCGGCCTTCAACTCCGGCCATGTCGGGACGTCGGCGTCCCATTCGATCAGCGTCGGCGTCGGCCCGATCTTCCCGACCGTATGGACGAAGAGGTCCCAGACGATCGCGTCGACGGGGCGATCATGCGTGTCGATGAGAAGCGGTCGGCCGGCCTCGTCGGCCTCGCGCGTGTGGCCGGCGAGATGGATTTCCCGGACATGCGCGAGCGGATAGGCGTCGATATAGGCCGTCGCGTCCCATTGCTGGTTGGTCGAGGCGACATGCACGTTGTTGACATCGAGCAGCAGGTTGCAGCCGGTGCGGCGCACCGTCTCCGCGATGAAGTCGATTTCGGACCAGGTGCTCTCGGCGAAGGCGAGATAGGTCGAGGGGTTCTCAAGCAGCATTCGCCGGCCGAGCGTCTCCTGGATCGCGTCGATATGCTCGCAGACCCGCAACAGGGTTTCATGGGTGTAGGGCAGCGGCAGAAGGTCGTTGAAGAAGCCTGTGTCGTGCGACGACCAGGCGAGATGCTCGGAAAACAGCCCCGGCTGATAGCGCGCGATCAGGTCCTTCAAGCGTTGCAGATGCTCGCGATCCAGCGGCCGGTCCGCGCCGATCGACAAGCCGACGCCGTGGAGCGAGAGCGGATAGCGTTCGCGGATCGCCGTCAGATAGCGGTGCGGCGGGCCACCGGCGCCCATGTAGTTTTCGGCATGGACTTCGAAGAAGCCGATGTCGGGCGCGGCCTGCACGATCTCGCGATAATGCTCGGCCTTGAGCCCGACGCCAGCGCGTAGCGGAATGGAGGTCTGTAAAGCCAGTGATGCGGCCATGAGTGCCACCTCGGAAGTGCAGTGCGGGTGGGGCCAAGCCCACCCACAGCAGCAGGGCTCAAGCCCTCGGTGTCAGGCTGCCGGTCCCGCTCGGCGTCTTCATCGCGATGCAGGTACCGTGAGGCACGAGCTTGAAAGCATTGCCTTGATAGTCGGTCATGCTGGTCCCGGCGCAGGTGGTGCCGGCGCCGGCATAGCAGTCGTTCTGTCCCTTTAGTGCCACCCCGAAGCACTTCTCCAGCTTCTCCGCGACCATGCGCTTCTGGTTCGCCTCCCGAACCTTCATCATGTCTTCCTTGCTCATCGGCTTCATCGCGCTCTCGGCGTTTGCCGAAACGGTTGCAAACGAGCCAATTGCAGCGACAAAGGCGCCGGCCACGAGTGCTGGCAGCATACGATTGGACATAGAGTCATCCTCCGAGTTGAGATCGATGTCGCGGGTCGACACGTCCACCCGCCCGGCGGGCCGACTGGACGCGCCTGTCAGAATGTTCGTTGGAGGAGATGAAAGGTTACGTCCCGGTCGCGATCACGAATTCGCAATCTTTCGAAAGGACGCCACCGCGCATTCACGATGGACGGGACAAGGGCGAAATTGCTGCGGCTGTGAATGTCGTCCAACGACCTGACAAGCCCGGTTGCGGGTTCAATTATCTCCACCGCAGCAAGTCGATGTTCCCCCGCTGGCCTGGACTGGCGGGCATGGCACAGTCCCGTACGAACAGAATACGCAGCAATCGCCCTGCTTGGGCTTCAGTCGGGCGCCACATGCCTTGCAATCGTAGAAGTACAGGCAGGCATCTATCGGCATGGCTTCCGCCTCGCGATGTCCGCAATGCGGGCATGTGACGGTGGATTCAAGAATGGGTGTATGGCCTTGCATCGCTTTGCGGCTGATCTATCCTCGGGCGGATCCGGTTTTGGCACGAACCCGGCAACTCGTTGCGTTTCGGAAAACGGACTGCAGTCTTGCAGAGACGATGCATGGCCGGTGTTCCCTACGCTCGCCAATTCCGTTCCGGCCGGTGGAAGACAATATCGCGCCCCGACATATTCCTCAATGAACGTGAAGATCGTCCGACCGGGCACAACAGACCCCGTAGTCGATGCGATCATCCGGCTGGGCAGCCGGTTTGGTACTGCCGCCGTGTGTCGGCTTGATGCCGCCGACGTCCTTCGGCCGGTTGCTGGTGATGGGCTTGCCGCCCCCGGTGATAGGCGCATTGCCGGTCCGGCCGTCGGTCGTGCCGTACCCGCCACTCCCGCCATTGTCCTGCGGCTTGCCTTTCGGCGCGTTGACACCCCCGCCGGGGTTGTTGCGCGCGGACGGCATTGACGTGCGCGTGCCGGCTGGCCCGCCTCGAGAATTGGGAAATCTCGTGAGCCCTGGCCCCCCGGCATTGCCGGCGACATTGTTCAGGCCGTTGTCCGATATCGAGTCGCCGAGAACGTCCATGGCGGACGGCCCCCTTTTCAAAGGAACGGTGACCACTCCACCTGCGCGCGGCGAGCCTGGTGGCGTAAGCCTCTTCGCTTCATCTGCGGGACCTGAATGCCCGAACGGTGGTGTCTGTCTCTTCAGTGGTTTCGGCTTGAACGCCGCAGGACCGTCCATGGTGCCGGGCATCGTTTTGCGGACAGCCGGCGGGCAATCGATCTTGACGCTGGCAATCTGCCTGCCGTCGGGAAGCGCAATCGGCTTGCCTGCGTTCTCGACCGTGCAGGGATGCTGCGCGATCCAGTCCTTCTGCTGCTTGCAGAAGTCGCTGTTCGGCCCGGCGATCTGGCCTTTCCTCGCGGCGGAGGCGGCGCGCAGGCTGGCGATGCAAGCCTGGCGCGACGCATTGGCGGATGTCGGCATCGACGGGCAAACTCCGCCGATCGACGATGTGGGCGCCAGCGGAAAAGGTCCATTCACGAACGCCGCGCATTTATCGGCATAGACCTGTTCATAGCTCTTCCAGAAATCGGCCGCGCACAAGTCGCCCACCACACCACCGGACGACTGCCACTGTTCGTAGGCGGCGCTGGCGAGATTCGCCATTCCGATCCCGGAATCGGCGTAAAATTGTGCCGTCGTCGTGATTCCACCGCTCACCTGGCCCGTCAGATTGGCCAGCGTCGCGGACATCCGGCTGCACATGTCCGTGACCGAGCCCTTCTGCTTCGGGTCCACGCAGCGGCCGAAATAGGAATTGCAATCCGCCGTTATCTTGGCGGTATCCGCGCGACCACCCGCCACGGCGAAAGCCGCAGCCCTCGGCAAGCAGGTCAGAAAATGATTGGCGAGATAGTCGCTGGGCGATTCGCGCCCCGGCGCGGCGCAATCCGCGGGTGCTTTCCATTCATCGCTGCCGATCCCGAGAATATGGCCGACCGTGGCCACCGCCCCTTTCAGTTTATTCCAGCCGAAGGTCGCGACGTCGTCGACCGTTCCCCACACGCCGATCCATTCAAGGACATCCTTGCCTGCTCCCAGAAGCTTCTTCGCAAGGTCGCCGCCGCTATTGCTGATGAACTTGATCGCGTCGGACAGGCCGCCGCAGATCGTGTCCCTCGCTTTACTGTCGCCCGCCAGGGCACACGGCTTGTCGATGAAGCTGTTCTCGTACCACTCGAACACCGTCTGCGCGAAACCGACCGCATCGCCCTTGCCGGCGGCCTCGAGCGCCCGATTCGCCGCGGCGACATCGTTGTTGACCATCGCCTCGAGAGCGGGGCCGAGCACACCCGCCACGGCCGGGGTCAGGAAGACGGAGAGGATGACACCGCCGGCGATCTTGATGATTTCCGGGCCGGCGCCCATCGTGAACTCGTACCAGTCGCGCTTCTTGATTCCGTCCGCCACCATCAGGATGTTCTTGATGGTGGCATTGCCGTTTCGCCCGGCCTCGATGGTGTAGTCCGCATCCGGCCGAAGCTTGTCGATCGTATCGAGCGCTTTCTGGATCGCGTCCTGCTGCGCCTTGGAGATTTGCGACTTCGCGAGATCCGCGGCGCTGGTGATGCCCTTCTGCGCGGCACACTTGCCGAAATCAGCGCCCTCGCCGATGCATCCGACCATGCTTTTCGCCACCCCGTCGGGCATGTCTTTTGCGGCGAAATCCGCCATGCACTGTCCGACATTGGCGTTGGAGGCGGTCGCGCACGCCACCAGCGGCTTGATCTGCTCGGGCGTGGAGGCCGACGCGATACAACCCTGCGGATTATTGCCACCAAGGCAATTCACAATCGTATTCGCTTGATCGCGCACATCCGGCGGCAGGCGGCTCGTCACCTGCTGGATGATGAGATCCTTCGAGCAGTTCGCCGCGTTTCCGGTTTCGATGATACAGGTCGCGGCGGGTCTGAACTCAGCCGGGACCTTGTCGACGATCATCCCTTCGACGAATTTCTTGCTGCAATCGGCCACGTTGCTTTTTCCTGCCATCATGCAGGACACCATCGGCCGCGCCTCTTCGGGCAATCCCTTGACGACGGCTTCGTTCACGCAAGTCGTGGCTGGTTTACCGCCGAGCAGGCAGGCCGTCGCACCCGCCACGTCATTACCTGCGCCGATCTGTTGGATGGCGGCAGCGACGGCCGCGTTTCGGACGCAGCTTCCAATCGCGGTGCCATTCAACCCGCAGGTAACGATCTGCTTGACGACCTCTGCTTCCGTATCGGAGATCGGCAATCCCGCGGCTTGACCGCCCTTGACGAAAAGATCGACCGCTGTGCTGGCGGCTTGCGCGTCATCCGCCGCTGCCGGCTGCGGCTTCATTGCGACCATAGAGAGCAACAGAATCGCGAACAGGGAAATCCGTCGGCATATTAAAGCGAACTGAACGACGACCCAAAACGGATTGCCCATTGTATTTCCTTCAGACGCGTTGCCGAAACTTGATCGATCAGCCAAAGATTGGTCTTTTCGGAAACAACGCATAAGCCATTCGTCATGACACCGTAACGTCAAGCGCTAAACCTTCCCTCCACCATTTGATGGATGTTTCGTTTTTAAGAAGGCGATGGCGGATGTGGACAATTTGACGCAGTCGCGTCAGCCAAATGCGATTCCATCAGCAATTTTTGCGTCGCGGCGGTGTGAATGCCGTCCCCGGATAGTACAAGCAGAGAAATGACAGGATGCGCTGGCAAATAGTTTCGGCCGGCTTTGTCCGACATCAACTGCATCCACCATTTGGTGGAGATGCCCATCGGATACACCGCGCTTAAAACTGGTTTCGCGGAGGCGAATTTCCGATGGCGACGCAGAGAATATTTGGTAACTCCTCCAGCATTCTTGCCCAGCATTCTTGGGCAGTGATTCATTAAGCATCCTTGGAGCGTAATTGATAATGGGGCGGTGGAATTTTCGACAAGTCAATTTGCTGCCGGCCGTCATCGCGGCCACCGAGATTTTAGTGAAAATGACTCCTGAGGCTTATGCGGGTGGACCGGCGGATGCCTGGAGCAGATGTTATGCCGGCGGGCAGGCCGGCGTTGCCGCTTCGGCATCGCATTGGAATTACACGAACAGCAACCCCTACTCCGCGACGGGAAATACCACCCCGATCGTCGTGCCCGGCGCGGATTTCAACCAAACCCGGGGCCTCATCGGTCTTCAGGCCGGGTGCAACAAAGCGGTCGCCGATCATTGGCTGCTCGGCCTCGAGGGATCGTGGTCCAGCAATCCGATGAACGACCACAACCCCAAGCCCGGCTTTTTCCCGGATCCGACTGTGTTTCCTCCCGAGAAGGAGGTCGTCACTACCAATATTCAGTCTGTAGTCGCTCTCACCGGCAAGCTCGGCTTCGCTCCGTCAACCGATTGGCTTGTTTATGGAAAGGGCGGCTATGCCGCCGCGCGAATCGAAACCTCCGGCACGGTCACACCGGCGTTTAGCTCGCCCGTCTTCGATTTCAACACGGTCGCATGGCACAGCGGCTGGACCGTTGGGGCTGGGGCGGAATACCGGTTGTTCCGAAACGTCACGATCGGCGTCGAGTACGATTATTATCGCTTCGCCAACGTGACGCACTCAGGAAACACCGCGGCGGAGGATTTTGTCGGCGTCGTCGCCACGCCCGCCAATCCAGTCGACCATCGCGTCAATGCTGACGCTCACACTGTCATGGCACGCGTCAATTTCGGATTCGACCCCTTCGGATCCACGGCCGATCCGAACGCAGCCAATGCTCGCGCCCTTGGCGCACAGGCGTCCGCTGAGCCGGCGGGACAATATTCCGCATTCAACACCACCGAAACGAAGTACTCATCCTGGACCGGCACGCGCGGTGCCAACGTATTCGCTCCAGACCGCGGCTCGGGTTATCAAGCCTATACGCCGACGACGTTCGGATTCGACTACGTCCTGCCGGATCAATACAAGGTCGAGACGCGCGTTAAAGGCGGCTACGTCTACGCGTCACAGAATACGGCTGGGCAATCGGCTCTTTACAACGGGCCAATCGATACCCAGGCTTCGGTCAATCTGACGCTTCTTGATTTCGAAACAATTCGTCCATTGCTCGGCGTCTCGATGAACCTGCCGACGGGGAACAGCTACCTGCCCGGCAATCAGCGATTCACGCGCATGGATCCTGATCTTGTTGACGTTGGCAGTTACGGCGTCGGCTTCAACATCAATCCGACCGCGGGCTTCATCGTCGGCCTGAACGAGAGCACAGCCGTATCAATCTCGGCTGGCTACACCTGGCAGGGTGACTTCACCAAGGAAGGCATCAATATTTCCGAAATCGGGAATCCTGCACCGCCGCCAGCGACCTTTGACATCAGCACGTTCGACCTCAAGCAGAGAATCAGCCCGGGCAACGCCTATACGGTAAACAGCAATATTAGCAGCACCATCGACAATCTCGTCCTGATCGGCTCATTCGCTTACATCGGTAGCTCGCACACATCGATCGATGGTGTCTCATCCGGACGAGCCGGCGCGAAATTCACGGCGAACGGCACGGCCAAGTACCGCTTCGATGACCGCACGGCCTTGGCGACGAGTCTGTCATGGGCCTTCTCGGAGAAGAACGACATCCCGGGCGGCCTTGGCAGCCTGGTGCTCGAGCCCCTGAACTCGAACAGCAACGTCTTTATCGGCTCGGTCGAGCCTTCTTATATGCTCACCGATAAACTTCGGCTCGCCACGAACTACAGCTTTCTGTATCGCGATCACAACTATTATGACGTGCTGCAGCAACAGTTCATTCCGGCCAAGCAGAAGCATTTGGTCGGAGCTTCCGCGACCTACGCCATCACTGACGCGGCATCGGTCACGCTGCGTGGCTCGCGCGCCTGGGTCGAGCAAGAGGATGGACCTTTTCTCTTGACGGAGGCCGGACCGCCGCCAGCTTTCGGATTCCAACCGCCGACGCTCAAGTATGACGTTTGGGCCACTTCGCTTTCGATCAATGCCCGCTTCTAACTGGAGACGGCCAATGAACGCTGTAAAATTGCTTGCTGCCGTTGCGACAATTGCCGTCTCGCTTGGATGGTTGACCTCACAGGCCAGCGCGCAGACACGGCAGGCGACGTCTCGGGATCACCGGGCTGCGGCGGCGACATCGGCCGTTCAATCCGGTGCGGTCCAACAGAAATGCCTTCGCGCCCTGAATGGCGCCTGCACCAATCCGACCTCCGTGGAGGAAGCGAGGCTGCGCGCTGTCATTATCCCGGCCTCGCAGGTGTCTTATTTGGGAACGCCGGCCGGAACCTTCGGTGGAGATTACATAACGTACCAGCGGTTCTTCCAGGATAACCCGCTTCTTTATGGATTGCCGACCTTCACGCTCGTAACACCGTGCTGCATCACGCGCTCCAAATAGGGTATCGCCACCGAACGCGGTCGCTTCCAGGCTCTTTCATCCGTGGTCCGTTTCCCGCGCTTCACTCGGGGTGGAATTCCGGTGGCCATATCGTATAGAGCGCTATCGGCGGACTGGCGCGCCACGGCCGATGATGATGGGCACTATTCGTTAGCTGTTCCGCTATGATGCCGCAGCCCGCTGCGCGCCCCAATCGGCAAAGTCGTGACACCCAGCGACCTTGTACTACGCCTCGCAGGCGGCTGCTTTCCGCCTTCCCGTTCGATAGCGACAATACCCGACATTACCGACCGAGAACTGGGGCGCAGATCTCGACCGATTAGGACGGCAAGATAGAAGCGGGCGTCGACCTCCGCGCCTGAAGGTCCGCCATAGCCGAAAGGGGATGGAACCCGGGAACAGGTAGTGCGTTATGACAACGGAGCGGATGAGAAGGCTGCCTGCGAGCCGCCGGGATCATCGAGAGCAGCTCGGCTACCGCCCGACCGGCATTGGCGCACTTCGGTGAGGGAGGTCTCCGTGTCAAATGGCGTCGGTTCGAGATACAGCATCCAGGAAGCAGCCACCGGCCGGCAGGACGAAAAACGCGCCGGATGGAGCTGGTGGTACCTGCTCTTCCTGATTCAATTCATCGCCGTTCTCTGGCCGCCGTTCTACAACATGGCCGAACCTGATCTCATCGGCATCCCGTTCTTCTACTGGTACCAGCTTCTCTGGGTCATCCTTGGAGCCATCCTGACCGCAATCGTCTATTTCGCGACGGAGGACTAGCCCGCCCGCGGGCACGATCACGCAAGAGGGGAGACGATAACGAGGGAGGGCCAATCGGGAGGAGTCTCGTGCAGGACGTAAACTGGACTGCCTTGATCATCTTTCTGGTGCTATTTGCCCTGATCACGTGGCTCGGCTTCGCCGCGGCGCGGTGGCGCAGGGGCGACCTTGATCTCTTGCACGAATGGGGGCTTGGCGGACGTCGCTTCGGCACGATCGTCACCTGGTTCCTGATCGGCGGCGACCTCTACACGGCCTACACGTTCATTGCCGTTCCGGCGCTGGCCTTCGGGGCCGGCGCGGTCGCGTTCTTCGCGGTCCCGTATACGATCGTCGTTTATCCCATTCTCTTCCTGGTTTTTCCGCGGCTTTGGTACGTCTGCCGCCGGCACAACTACATCACGGCCGCCGACTTCGTCCGCGGGCGCTTCGGCAATCGCTGGCTCGCGCTGGCGATGGCGGTCACCGGCATCGTCGCGACGTTGCCCTATATTGCGCTCCAGCTTGTCGGCCTTCAGGTCGTGATCGGCGGGATGGGCGTTTCCGGCGAAGGCTACACTGGCGACCTGCCGTTGCTCTTCGCGTTCATCATTCTCGCCGCCTTCACCTATTCGAGCGGACTGCGGGCCCCCGCGTCAATCGCCATCGTCAAGGACATCCTGATCTACATCACGGCGTTCGCCGCCGTCATCGTCGTTCCCATACAGCTTGGCGGCTTTGGAAATATCTTCGCAGCCGTACCGGCCCAGAAACTCCTGCTCGCGGCTCCCGGCGCCAACACGACCGGAGCGTACGGAGCCTACGCGACGTTGGCGCTCGGATCGGCGCTTGCACTCTTCCTTTACCCCCATTCGATCACGGGCATCCTGAGCGCCAGCAGCGGACACGCGGTTCGACGCAACGCGGCACTTCTGCCGGCCTATTCATTGATGCTTGGCCTGCTCGCGCTCGTCGGCTTCTTCGCCATTGCCGCAGGCGTCAGCCAGCTTCCCGAATATGCAGCCGGCTTCAAACAGTTCGGCAACAATTTTGCGGTGCCGGCGCTGTTCCTCCACAGCTTCCCATCATGGTTCGTCGGCATCGCCTTTGCCGCCATCGGCATCGGAGCGCTCGTGCCGGCGGCGATCATGTCGATCGCCGCCGCCAATCTCTATACGCGCAACATTCACCGCGAATTCATCAACGGCGCGCCCACCGACAAGCAGGAGGCGCAGATGGCAAAGTGGGTGTCGCTCATCGTCAAGTTTGGCGCACTGGCCTTCATCGTCTTCGTGCCATCGAAATTTGCGATCTACCTGCAACTCCTTGGCGGAATCTGGATCATCCAGACGCTGCCCGCCGTGATGCTTGGCGTCTACACGCGCTGGTTCAACGAGTGGGCGCTACTCATCGGATGGGCCGCGGGAATTGTCGCAGGCAGCGCAATGTTCGTCGCCGCGAACCTCACCCCGACCTATGCTCTTGCGGTAGGCGCCTTCACCTTTCCTGGCTATTCGGCGCTGTACGCCGTGATCATCAACCTCGTTCTAACACTCGTCCTCACACCGCTGTTCAATCTCGTGAGCGGCACTTCGGCCGACGAGACTCTCGCGGCCGAATATCGGGCGCCGTTGCGAACCTGAAGAAACATCGCCCGGCTCGACGAGCAGCGGCGATGGCGGTGGGTGCAGTTGAAAGGTGGCCAACCGCCGGAGCACCGATGAGTCCTCGCCACCTTCGTGCGGCGTCGCGAGATCTGCCATGGTCCGAACGTGGCCGCCCATCGATGCAGGCGCCCGAGCAGATCGGGCTCTGCTAGATGTCATAGTAGAGATGGAATTCGTAAGGATGAGGACGCAGCCGGATGGCGTCGACTTCGCGTTTTCGCTTGTAATCCAGCCAGGTCTGGATCACATCAGCGGTGAACACATCGCCGCGTAGAAGGAAGGTGTGATCGCGTTCGAGGGCATCAAGGGCTTGGTCCAATGATCCCGGCGTCGACTTCACGTCCTTCTGCTCTGCGGGTGGGAGATCGTAAAGATTCTTGTCGATCGGCTGGCCAGGATCGATCCGGTTGCTAATGCCGTCAAGGCCGGCCATCAGCATCGCGGTGAAGGCCAGGTAGGGATTGCAGGAAGGATCCGGCGAACGAAACTCGACGCGCTTTGCCCGCGGATTTGGCGAATACATCGGAATGCGGCAGCAGGCCGAGCGATTACGTTGGGAATAGACCAGGTTGATCGGCGCTTCGTAACCCGGCACCAGCCGCCGATAGGAGTTGGTGGTCGGGGCACAAAGCCCGCATAACGCCCAGGCGTGGGTGAGAAGCCCGCCGATATAGTAACGGCCGAGCTTACTTAGCTCGGCGTAGTCTACTTTATCGTAAAACAGGTTGGTCTCGCCGTTCCAGAGGCTCTGATGAACGTGCATTCCCGACGCATTGTCTTCGAACAGAGGTTTTGGCATGAACGTCGCGGTCTTGCCGTGCTGGCGGGCCGTGTTCTTGACCACATATTTGTAGATCATCAGGTTGTCGGCCATGCGGGTGAGCGTGGTGAAGCGCATGTCTATTTCATTTTGACCGCCGGTCGCGACTTCGTGGTGATGGGCTTCGATCTTTATTCCTAGCGCCTCCATCGTCAGCACCATTTCAGTGCGGAGAGCCTGCATGCTGTCTGTCGGGGGAACTGGAAAGTACCCCTCTTTCGGGCGCGGCTTGTGACCCAAATTTGGTTTCTCCTCCTTACCGGTGTTCCAACTGCCTTCGCTGGAATCGATTTCGTGGAAGCAGTAGTTGATGCTCTGTCCATAGCGCACATCGTCGAACACGAAGAACTCTGCCTCTGGGCCAAAGTAACTCGTATCGGCATGGCCGGTGCCCTTGAGGTAGGTCTCGGCCTTCTGCGCAATATAGCGGGCGTCGCGGCTGTAGGATTGACGGGTGGCGGGGTCCATGATGTTGCAGATCAGCACCAGCGTCGTTGCTGGGGAAAACGGATCGAGGAAGGCGGTCGTTGGATCGGGGACGACCAGCATGTCGCTTTCCTGAATCTCTTGGAAGCCGCGGATCGATGAGCCGTCGAAACCAATGCCTTCTTCGAGAGCATCGACGTTCACCCCGCTCGGCGGGACGGAAAAATGTTGCCACACCCCCGGCAAGTCGGTGAAGCGCAGATCGACCATCTGCACCTTCTCGTCTTTGATTGCCTTTACGAGATCTTCGGATGTCGTACAATTCGGAAACATGGCTTCACTCCTGTGGTAGAGAGCCGCGCCTGGAGATCGTTTTGCGTCCGCCGACTATCCGGCTTCGGATGGATTTGGTCCACGCTTCGTGTTGGTCGGCTGCCGCACAGCCTCGATCAGGCATGCCGGCGCTTGTCGCGAGGCAGCTCCGTTACGCGCGGTCCGGTAGCTTCAACTTTGGAGCGGCTCGCGCATGAGCTTCATGGCGTCTTCAATACGCCGCCAAGTTCTGGCCAGCTCCATCTCGCCTTTTGATTCCAGTTCGATGGCATTCGGCCAGCGCCTATTCTGTTCCTCGTAATGAAGCTGTACAACCAATTGCTCAAAGCGAGCCGCGATCCGGCGAAGGTCATACGCCGGATGCGCCCGGGTAACATCGTCCGGCAGCTCGTGCCGGGCAGGCATCGCCGTTACAATGCGCGACAGCCAGCCCGAACGTAATCTCCCTCAATGCCCCGTCTTGAAAAAACGCCGTGCTGTGCGTTGCGCCGCCATAGGGCAGCCCGGTCGGTTAACGGCTCAGGTCGTTTTGAACAAAGGATTCCGTATCCACGACTATCCGAGCCGGTTCACTGGTCTGCAAAAGCGTTCAGCCCCGCGCGGCCCGGACGTGCAAGAAACGACCTCGATGTGCAAGAACTCTAATACCCGCCAGGCGGCTTGGCTTCGCCGGACGGAATCGCGCTCGTGCCCTTCGAGGGCGCCATGCCGGTGGTCTGCCCAGGCGTCTCCTTCTTCATGTGCTTTGCGTGCTTCATATGCTTACCGTACTTCATATGCGTGGTGTGCTTGGACACGTCGGGTCCGACATTGCCTTCGCTCGATGCCCCTAGCGCGGGCTGCGTCTGGACCATTGCGCCGCCAACCGCAAGCGCGAGACCACAAACAGATGCAAGAATGAGCTTCTTCATGCTTGTCTCCATGGAATGAGAAACAACAATTGCATTAACTGGCGCACCACCAAACGGTTCCATCCAATATGCTTGCCCTGTCGAGGTCAGAGGTGGAGATGAGGGGTTCGATGGGCGCCGGATTCTTGTTCCACTGTTGCTGAGGCTCGGTCGATCGCGTCAAACTCCGTCTCACTCAAGCGCCAGGCGAGTGCATCGAGATTGGCCATCGCGTGATGAGGTTTGGTCGCGCCGGGGATGGGGATCACGTGACCGTCGCGCGCCATCAGCCAGTTCAGGGCGACCTGGCTGATGCTGGCGTCGTGCGCGCGGGCAATATCGGCGAGACACGTCAGCACCGCTTTCGTGCCCAGGCTGTCCGACGGCCGCGTGAGGCGGCCGGACCCAACGGGAAAATACGCGACCAGGGCCACATCGAGCTCACGGCAGGCTGCGAGCACGCCGTTTGTTTCCGCTTCTCGTCGGAGCAGGCTGTAGTTGACCTGATTGGCGGCGAGCGGAACGCCTGCCCTAGCGAGGTGATCGGCGATGCGGCGCATCTGGTCCGCATTGAAATTTGCCACGCCGACCGCGCGTGCCTTGCCGGACTTCACCGCTTCGACGAGGCCTTCGGCGAACCCTTCCACGTCGATCAAGGGCAACGGATAATGGACGTAGCAGAGATCGATTGTCTTGAGACCCAGGCGCGCAAGCGAACCGTCTAGCGCGCTCATCAGGCGGCGGGGCGAGGTTCGGCCCGGAAAGGGAAGGAATTTCGAAGCTATCGCCGCGCGCATGGGACCGGCGCGTAAGCAGTCGCCAACGGGGCGCGCGAGATGGAGAAATAACACGAACGATGCCATTTAAGGTTGTCGACCGTAACAGCGCCTCCCGCCGCGCTGAAACAGTTGTTCCTTCAGGGTTGAAACGTCCGGTCCGCATCTCGATGCAGGGCGGCCGGAATTCGGCGTGGCGGCGGCGGACATAATAGCGTTTCGGGTGGAAATGGTGCGCAATTCAGAACGGAACTACGAACTCTTATGTAATTGAAACTACTGTATAACTTCTTCGATGCTCTTCGACCTCCCGTTGCAGGGACGGCCTGCTTTAAGTTAACACCTATGTGGCCGCTCAAAGTGAGCCAATCAGTCGGCGGTCCGTGCTGCAACCTTGGAGAGGGGTGCAGAGCTGTCCAGGAGCGCATCGAGGTCGGGCAACGCAAGCGGTTTCGAAAAGTAGTAGCCTTGCGCATAGTGGCATCCCATGTCCGCCAACTGCCGGATCTGTCCTTCCTGCTCCGTACCTTCGGCGACGACATCGATTTTCAGATTTTCCGCGAGAACGAGAATCGCGCGGATGATCTGTGTCCCTTCGGCCGTGAGGCCGAGGCCGGTTACGAAGGACCGGTCGATCTTGAGCGTGTCAACCGGAAGACGATGCAGATAGTTGAGCGATGAATATCCTGTTCCGAAATCGTCGAGGCTGATGCGCACGCCGAATTCGCGCAGCGCCGTGAGAACGAGGATCGTCCGCTCGGGGTCGCCGATTGCCACGGTTTCCGTAATCTCCAGCCGCACGCTGCGCGGTTCGAGCCCTGAATTGAGCACCGCGCGCCGCACCTGATCGATGAAATCGGGCTGCGTGAACTGGCGTGGCGAGATGTTGATGCTTATGGCGAGCGGCTCGGGCCGAGGGTATCTGGCCTGCAACCCAGCCAGCATCCGGCACGCCTCTCTCAATACCCAGCCGCCAATCAAAACGATCAGCCCGGTGTCTTCAGCAACCCCTATGAAGTCACCCGGAAAAACGAGATCCTGCGGGCCGCGCTGCCAGCGTATTAGCGCTTCGAAACCGATGATCTCGTGGGTTTCGAGCGAGACGATCGGCTGGTAATGGAGGATGAATTCTTTGTTGACGAGCGCACGCCGGAGGTCGCCTTCGAGCCTCAATCGCTCGACCGCAATGTCGTGGAGGCCAATATCGTAAAGCTCGACACGCCCGCGGCCGAGCGATTTTGCACGGTACATGGCGAGATCAGCATTGCGCAACGGGGTTTCCGGCGATGGCTCCGTGCCGGTGATATTGGTCACGCCGATGCTGGCGCTGGCATAGATTTCCTGGCCATCGATCAGGATCGGCGTCCGAAGTGCGTCGATCAGCAGCTTCCCGATTTGCATCGCCTTGTTCGGACTGTCGAGCTCCTCGAGCAGCACGGTGAATTCGTCGCCTCCGAGCCGGGCGAGCGTATAGGCTGCCAAATGCTGCTGCAGAACACCATGCAGACGTTGCGCGATCTCGACCAGCATGTTGTCCCCCGCAGCGTGCCCCAGACTATCGTTGACCAGCTTGAAACGGTCGAGATCGATGAACAGAACGGCGAAATGTTCGCCGGAAATACGTCGTGCACGAGCGACCGCGCGGTCAACGCGATCACGAAACAGCAGGCGGTTCGGCAAGCCCGTCAGACCGTCGTGTGAGGCGTCATAAATCAACCGGTCTTCAGCTCGCTTGCGTTCGATCACGCGGCCGAGCTGGATGCCGATCTGGCCCAGCAACGTGACGAGCGCCGCGTCGGGCTCTTGATCCTTGTAAGAGAAGAACTCCACTACCGCAGCCACCTCGCGTCCAACGAGGATCGGAAAGGCTATCCCGCTGTGGATGCCGCACGCCACAACGGCGTCAGCGCGCGGGAGATTCCGGTCGGTGGCCAGGCACTGCACCCAGACCGGTGTTGCCGAGGCGAAGACGCGGCCGGGAAGTCCTTCGCCGCAAACGAATGATGTCGCCGACGTCGCCTCGATCATCGGTCGCAGCGCATCCTCATCCGTCACATGACGCGCTTGCAAAGGCTCAAGGCGAAGGTCTTCGCTACTGCAATGGACGATATAGGCTTGACCGAGCGGCCATTCCGTATACTTGCAGATCTCCTTGATAGCGAGGTTGAACGCGCCCTCGATCGAGGCGCTCTGATTCGAAGCCGCTGCGATGGTCTCCACCAAAGCCAATCGTTGCTGCTTTTCATAGAGCTCGCGAAGACCCTTCTCGGCGATTGCCTCACCCTCCAGCCGCGCGGCACGTTCGCGCTGCAGCCGACGCTCTATTCGGAGGACCTGAAGACCTGGGTCGTCCGTTACCTGTGGCAGCATGTATTGCACTCAGGCAGCCCACTTGATCTCAAGCAAGCACTTCTTGTCTCCGTTGAGCATGCACTCGCGATGATGAACGTCGGCGTGATCGTGATAATGGTTGGCTGCACCTTCGATGAAGCCTTGTGCCAGCATGCACATCTTGCGCTTCGAATGGTACGCCATCATCATCGAACCGTTATCGCTCGGTTTGAAATGGAAGAACGGACACGACGCACCAGCGTAGATCTTGTGGACTTCAGGATGGATGATCGTGTTGACGCTGAGAACAAAATCCCGTGACGACCGATGCGACTCGAACAAATACGGGTAACGCGTGGCCAGCAGCGGCATTGCCGATTGTCCGAACCAGCGCAGGATTTCACCGGGCGTTTTGCCGAGTACCTCGGCAGAGGTTGTGACTAAGGAGACGAACTCTTCGTCTGCGTAGTTGCCGAGCGAAGTGTAGGCGCCATCGACGCCAGCGTTGTCGATCAAGTCTTCCCAGACATCTCTGCTGAACTGTCGGGCGACCACTTCTTCCAGGACATTGAAGATGATGCCCTTCATGGCTCAACCTCCTGTCGGCGCATGAAGTCGCAACGCCACATCCTCGCTGTATACCCGTATTGATCTAACATTCTCTTAATCTGACGCTCCCGATGGTGATCTTTCTTGTCTGTTTGCTGCATCTCCTTCCAGCATTGATATGCTGGTGGCTCGTTCGAGATATGCGAAAACCGTCCCCAGCATAGTTGAAGATCACTCGACGCGGTCTTACAGCCTGTGATGGCACGAAAGTAACCCTACCAACCTATATTGGTAAACGACCCCACACAGCAGGGCTGCCGCCTTGGAGGCGGCTTGCCCGCATTGACGCCGAGCGGGTTCAGGATGCGATCGAACGGGCCGGACCGGCTATCACATCGCAGGCTCTCAAGACATTTGCCAGGACAGCCCGCAAGCGCATGCGGACCGATCGCGGCGGCTACCGCCGCGATCACCTTCGCGCGCTCGCCCAACGCGTCGAAGTCAGCGGCGGGGATTGCGACGTGGCGCAACATTGCGCTTGCAAAGTATTCGGCAATAGCCGTGCCAGATTTCGGGATGAGGAATTTCAATGACTTGGGAAAAGGCCGCAGCAATTCGGGGCCTGCCGAATGCGATCAAATCGCTCAATTTATGGGCAGTGATTAAAACGCACCAGCTCAGGTGGCGCCGAGGGCGCGCGAAACCTCCAGCGCACCCTGACGCACGAGATCGCCGAACTTCTCGACGTGATCATCGGTGAGTCGATGCGCAGGTCCCGAGATGGAGAGCCCGGCCACCGCATCTCCGTGAGCGTTCAAGACTGGCGAGGCAACGCACCGCATGCCCGTTTTGCGCTCTTCGTCGTCGAACGCGAAACCGCGCTTGCGAACCTGCTTTAGATCCTCGCGCAGTTCCGTCAGCGAGACGATCGTCTTGTCCGTGAATTGCTGAAGGGTTTTGTTCCGGAACAGCCTGTCGAGCTGCGCATCATCATAGGCGCTCAAGAGCGCCTTACCGATACCGGATGCGTGCAGAGGCGAGAGTGTGCCCGGAGGAAAGAAGGCGCGGATCGACTCCTGCGTTTCCACCTGGCTGATGAAGAGCACATTGCCGTCCTTTTCGATGCCAAGATTCGAGGTTTCACCGGTCTCCTGCATTAACGTTCGCATGACCGGCCGGCTTCGCTCCACCACGTTGGTGCGGCGCAGGAAGGCCGAGCCGATTCGATAGGCTTCGGCCCCCACATACCACTCTTGCCGATCGGCGTTGATTTCGACGAAGGCGCGGCGTTCCAGGGTCGTGAGGACCCGGTACATCGTTGCTGCAGACTGATCGAGCTGGGCGGCAAGCTCGGACAGCGTCATGCCGTCGTTTCCCGCGAGGGCGGTAACGACATCCAGCGCGCGGTCCAGCGCCTGAATGGTCCCTCCCGGCTTCAGGCCGGCAAAACCCTTCGGTCGGCCCCGCCTACGATTGCCACGCTCCATCCCACGTCCCCGCGCATCGAACCACCATTATGCCCGCGAAAATCTAATTGGAGACATTTTCCGCGCAATGAAAAAATCTTATATAACTGATATAGCAGCTGTTTTATAACTTTATCACTAAATGAAAAAGTTTTTCAAAAAAATTTTTTAGAGCGACCGGTTGTGCTATCATTCAGACGAGGTTGCGGTCCCAGGCCGCAGCGTCCAGGCCGCAGCGTGAGGAGTTGGCCACGATGAACATTCCTTCGCTTGCGGACATGCTGATTGCGCATGAGCGCATCAAACCTCACATCCACCGAACGCCCGTCCTGACCTCGCGCGTCATCAATGAGCTCTCCGGTGCCGAGCTCTTCTTCAAATGCGAGAATCTCCAGAGAGCTGGCGCCTTCAAGGCTCGCGGCGCCTCGAACGCCGTGTTCGGTCTGAGCGACGCGCAGGCCGCGAGGGGTGTGGCAACGCATTCCTCCGGTAACCACGGCACCTGTCTATCCTATGCGGCCGGCCGGCGTGGTATTCCCTGCGCGGTTGTGATGCCGCGCACAGCGCCTCAGACTAAGAAAGATGCGGTCCGCGGCTATGGCGGCAAGGTCGTCGAATGCGAGCCATCCACTACCTCGCGCGAGGCCGTCTTCGCCGAGGTTGTCGCAGAGACAAGAGCAGAGTTTGTCCACCCTTACAACGATCCACGGGTTATCGCGGGACAGGGCACCTGCTCGAAAGAGCTGATCGAGCAGGTCGACGGGCTCGATGCGGTCATCGCTCCGATCGGCGGCGGCGGAATGGTGTCGGGCACGTGCCTCACGCTGTCGAATCTCGCTCCGCAGATCAAAGTCTACGCGGCCGAGCCCGAGCAGGCCGACGACGCCTATCGCAGCTTCAAGGCAGGTCACATCATCGCCGACGACGCACCGAACACAGTGGCGGACGGGCTCAAGGTGCCGCTGAAGGAGCTCACCTGGCACTTCGTCAGCAAGCACGTCACCGACATCTTCACGGCTTCCGAGCAGGAGATCATCGATGCGATGAAGCTGATCTGGAAGCGGATGAAAATCGTCATGGAGCCGTCGAGCGCTGTGCCGCTGGCGGTCATTCTGAAGAACCGCG
>JAGXAF010000120.1 GCA_018971675.1 Bradyrhizobium sp. | reverse complement strand
CGAGCTGTCCTCGACCACGCAGACCGAGATCAACCTGCCCTTCATCACCGCGGACCAGGCCGGCCCGAAGCATCTGACGATGAAGCTGACCCGCGCCAAGTTCGAGGCGCTGGTCGATGACCTCGTGCAGAAGACCATCGAGCCCTGCCGCAAGGCGCTGAAGGATGCCGGCCTCACCGCCGGCGAGATCGGCGAAGTGGTGCTGGTCGGCGGCATGACCCGCATGCCGAAGGTCCAGGAAGTGGTGAAGCAGTTGTTCGGCAAGGAGCCGCACAAGGGCGTCAACCCGGATGAAGTCGTGGCCATCGGTGCCGCGATCCAGGCCGGCGTGCTACAAGGCGACGTCAAGGACGTGCTGCTGCTCGACGTTACCCCGCTCTCGCTCGGTATCGAAACGCTGGGCGGCGTGTTCACCCGCATCATCGATCGCAACACCACGATCCCGACCAAGAAGAGCCAGGTGTTCTCGACGGCCGAGGACAACCAGAACGCCGTCACCATCCGCGTCTTCCAGGGCGAGCGTGAAATGGCGGCTGACAACAAGGTGCTGGGTCAGTTCGACCTGATGGGCATTCCACCCGCGCCGCGCGGCATGCCGCAGATCGAGGTGACCTTCGACATCGACGCCAACGGCATCGTCAACGTCTCGGCCAGGGACAAGGCGACCGGCAAGGAACAGCAGATCCGGATCCAGGCATCCGGCGGCCTGTCCGAAGCCGATATCGACAAGATGGTCAAGGACGCCGAGGCCAACGCGGTCGAGGACAAGAAGCGCCGCGAGGCGGTCGACGCCAAGAACCATGCCGACGCGCTGGTGCATTCCACCGAGAAGGCCTTGGCCGAGCATGGTTCGAAGGTCGAGGAGGCGGAACGCCGCGCCATCGAAGACGCCGTCAGCGATCTGAAGGAAGCGCTGAAGGGCACCGATGCCGAGGCCATCAAGGCCAAGACCAATACGCTGGCGCAGGTTTCGATGAAACTCGGCGAGGCGATGTACAAGCAGCAGGCCGAGAGCGATGCGGCCAAGGATGCTGCCAAGGATGACGTGGTCGACGCGGAATTTACCGAGGTCGACGACGACAAGGACAACAAGAAATCCGCTTGAGACGGGTAACGATCATGGCCTCCATTCCAAAGAGCGCACGAGCAGCGTCTCGATGGGAGGGGGTCATTTTTCGTTAAGCGAAAGGCCGCATCTTCAGGGCGCGTTCCTTTCGGCATCGCCCGGTGCTCCGGCAAGATATTCGGAATGACGACGAACTTCGGACGGATCTGACGCATGTCCACCAAGCGCTGCTATTACGAGACCCTTGAGGTCGAGCGGACCGCGGACGATTCCAAGCTCAAGTCGGCGTTCCGCAAGCTGGCGATGAAATGGCATCCCGATCGCAATCCGGGTGATGCCAGCAGCGAAATCAAGTTCAAGGAAATCAACGAAGCCTATGAAGTCCTGAAGGACGGCGACAAGCGCGCCGCCTACGACCGGTTCGGCCATGCGGCCTTTGAACAGGGTGCGGGGGGCGGCGGTCCGGGCTTTGGCGCCGGCTTCGCCTCGTCATTCTCCGATATTTTCGAAGACCTGTTCGGCATGGCCGGGCAGCGTGGCCGCGGCGGCGGGCGCGAACGCGGCGCCGACCTGCGCTACAACATGGAAATCTCGCTGGAAGAGGCCTATCTCGGCAAGGCCGCCCAGATCGAGATTCCGGTCTCCGTCACCTGCGAATCCTGTTCGGGGACCGGCGCCAGGGCTGGCACCAAGCCGAAGGTCTGTTCGATATGTGGCGGGCAGGGTCGGGTGCGACAGGCCCAGGGCTTCTTTACGCTGGAGCGAACCTGCCCTGGCTGCCAGGGCCGCGGCCAGATGATCGAGGACGCGTGTCCCTCCTGCTCGGGCCAGGGACGGGTGACGCGGGAGCGGACGCTTTCGGTCAACATCCCGCAGGGCGTCGAAGACGGCACCCGCATCCGGCTGGCCGGTGAAGGCGAAGCCGGCGTTCGCGGCGGACCTCCGGGCGATCTCTATATTTTCCTGTCGCTGGCATCGCACCAGTTTTTCCAGCGCGACGGCGCCGACCTGCATTGCCGCGTGCCGATCTCGATGGTGGCCGCAGCACTTGGCGGCGAGGTCGAGGTACCGACCATCGACAAGGGCAAGACCAAGGTGAAAATTCCCAGCGGAACCCAGTCGGGCCGCCGCTTTCGCATCGCCTCGAAGGGCATGCCCATCCTCCGCTCACGCCAGACCGGCGACATGTATGTCCAGGTGATGGTCGAAACGCCCCAAAATCTGACCAAGAAACAGCAGGAATTGCTCGCCGAGTTCGAAAAACTATCGTCCGGCGCGACCCAGCCCGAGGCGGCGGGTTTCTTCACCAAGGTCAAGGATTTCTTCGGCAACCGCGCGGCCGGCTGAGATGGCTGGCGATGTGGCTTGTCGGGGTTCGATGATGTTCAAAAATTCAACCGGCGCATGGTCTTATGGCCGGATCGCGGACACGCGGAAGGCCATGCGCGGCGCCATCCGGCTTGACCGTTCCGGCCGCTACCTATACGTCTTTATGACGATATTCTGATACTGCCGCCCGACCGCGGTCTCCCCCTTTTTGGTAGCGACAATGCCTTTGCAATCGTCCGTGCGTGCGTTGAAGAAGCCTCTCCGCCTCGATGACGAGGTTCGCTTCCTTCGATCATGGATCGAGAAACCGCTGCATATGGGCGCGGTCATGCCTTCGGGGCGGCTCTTGGCGCGCACCATGGCGCAATATGTCGATGTCGACTCCTCCGCGCCCGTGGTCGAGCTCGGGCCCGGCACCGGCGCGATCACCAATGCGCTGATCGAGCACGGCATCGATCAGAAACGCCTGGTGCTGGTCGAATATGATCCCGGCTTCTGCGCGCTGTTGCGCGACCGCTATCCGCAGGCCAAGGTTGTGCATGGAGATGCCTACACCTTACGCGACTCGTTGTGGGACGTCCTGAGCGTTCGGGCGTCCGCCATCGTCTCGGGCCTGCCGCTGGTGACCAAGCCGATGATGACGCGCCTGAAACTGATCCGCGATGCCTTCCTGGCGCTGGCGCCGGGGGCGCCGTTCGTGCAGTTCACCTATTCGGTGGTGCCGCCGATTCCGAGGTCGCTGCCGGGCGTATCCACCGAGGCTTCCGAACGGATCTGGATGAATCTTCCGCCGGCCCGTGTCTGGGTATATCGCAGGCGTTGAGACCCCGCAGCGCGCTGCGCCGTGGTTCGTGCCCTGAGCGATCTGAATCATGTCCGCGCTGAAAATCCTGGTGGTCCCCGGCTCGCTGCGCACCGGCTCGCTCAACGTGAAGCTTGCTGCGACGATCGCCGCCGAATTCGTCCAGGCCGGCGTCGATGTCACGCGGATCTCGCTCGGTGATTTCCCGCTGCCGATCTATGATGGCGATCTGCAGGCGCAATCCGGCGTGCCGAGGTCCGCGATCAATCTCAAGCGCATGATGTCGTCCCATCATGGCGTGCTGATCGTGACGCCGGAATACAATGCATCGATCCCCTCGCTGCTCAAGAACGCGATCGACTGGGTCAGCCGCGTGCAGGATCCGCACGAGACCCGCCGGCAGGTGTTTCGCGAACGTCCCTTTGCGATCGCGTCCGCCTCCGGCGGACGGCTCGGCGGCACGCGCGCGCTGATGGCGCTGCGGCTGATACTCACAGCCTGCCAGGCGCCGGTCATCCCGAACCAGCTTGCGCTGTCGTTCGCAAATGAGGCTTATGACGACAAGGATCGATTGAGACTTCCCGCCGACATCGAGGCGCTGAAGGCGCTGGTTCGGCAGTTGATCGAATTCTCCCAGCGCACGATGTGAGGTGAAATGCCGCCAGCAAAAATCGCTCCCCGCGACCGGCTGATCGTGCCGCTGGATCTGCCCGACGTGGCATCGGCGGAAGCGATGGTCGCCCGCCTCGGCGACAGCGTGACCTTCTACAAGATCGGCTACCAGCTCGCCTATGCCGGCGGACTGCCGATGATCGGCCGGCTGGCCGGCGCCGGCAAACGGGTGTTCGCCGATCTCAAGCTGCATGACATCGGCAATACCGTGGCGCGCGGCGTCGAGAGTGTCGCCAAATCCGGCGCGACGTTCCTGACCGTGCATGCCTATCCGCAAACCATGAAGGCCGCGGTCGAGGGCCGCGCGGGATCGGACCTGCAGCTCCTCGCCGTCACCGTGCTCACCTCCTATGACGATAGCGACCTGCACGCCGCGGGCTATCGCCTCGGCGTCAGCGATCTGGTGGAGGCGCGCGCGCGGCAGGCGCGGGAGCTCGGCATCGATGGCCTGGTCTGCTCGCCGCAGGAGGCCGCCGCGCTGCGAGGGATCGTCGGCGACGGGATGCATCTGGTAACGCCGGGCATCCGGCCCGCCGGCGCGTCGACCGATGACCAGAAGCGCATCATGACGCCTGCGCGCGCGATCGCCGCCGGCGCCGACTATCTCGTGGTCGGGCGGCCGGTGACCGGCGCCGCCGATCCGAAGGCCGCCGCGGAGGCGATCGTGGCGGAGATCGCACAGGCATTGGGCCGGCATCCGGGCTGACGACCAAGGGAGAAAAGCAATGGCAAAAGGCTACTGGATCGCACGCGTCGATGTTCACGACGAGGAAGGCTACAAGGCCTATGCGTCGGCCAATCAGGCGATCTTCAAGAAATTCGGTGGCAGCTATGTGGTGCGCGGCGGCAAATATACCGGCCCGGAAGGGCAAAGTCGTTCGCGCAATGTCGTGATCGAATTCGCCGACTACGACGCCGCGCTGGCCTGCTACCGCTCGCCGGAATACCAGGAAAACATCAAGCGCCGGCAGCCATGTTCGATCGGCGAGTTGATCGTGGTGGAGGGCTATGATGGGCCGCAGCCCTGATCCCGGCACCCTGCCCTTCAAAGCCATCGTTGAAGACGCCCTCCTCCCGGCCCTGGGATACGCCCGGTCGGTTGCCGGAACCGGCCGTCCCGGCTATAGGGCGGGTAAGGATGAGTCATGGCCGACATGCGTTTGATCGTTGCGGGAGCCGGCGGCCGAATGGGCCGGACGCTGACGCGTGTGATATCGGAAACGCCGGGCACGGTGCTGGCGGGTGCGCTGGAAGCGCCGGGCTCCGAACTGCTCGGCAAGGATGCCGGCGCGCTGGCGGGCGTGCCCGCCAATGGCGTGCAGCTTTCCGCTGATCTCTGGGCGATGTCGGCCAATGCCGACGGCATTCTGGATTTTACGGTGCCGGCCGCCACCATCGCCAACGTCGCGATCGCGGCGCAGCGCGGGCTGGTCCATGTCATCGGCACCACCGGCCTGTCGGCATCGGACGATGCCGTGATCAAAAGCGTCACCTCGCGCGCCATCGTGGTGAAATCGGGCAATATGAGTCTCGGCGTCAATCTGCTGGCGGCGCTGGTCAAGCGGGTAGCGCAATCGCTCGACGAGACTTTCGACATCGAAATCCTGGAAATGCACCACAAGGCCAAGATCGACGCGCCCTCGGGTACCGCACTGATGCTCGGCGAAGCGGCGGCCGCCGGCCGCCAGATCGCGCTTGAAAAGCATTCGGCGCGCGGCCGCGACGGCCTCACCGGCGCGCGCCGCTCCGGAGATATCGGCTTTGCATCCCTGCGTGGCGGCACGGCTGCCGGCGACCACAGCGTGATCTTCGCCGGGCCGTCGGAACGGATCACGCTGTCGCACCATGCCGAGGATCGGGTGCTGTTCGCCCATGGCGCGCTGAAGGCGGCACTATGGGCCCGTGGCAAGCAGCCCGGCTTCTATACGATGGCCGACGTGCTTGGCCTCGGCGATATCTGACATCCGGCGGCAACCGCAAACGAAACGGAATCATTGCAATGAGCGATCGTCTTCTTGTGCTTGTGCGCCATGGAGAGAGCGAATGGAATCTGAAAAATCTGTTTACCGGCTGGAAAGACCCCGATCTCACCGAGAAGGGCGTCAGGGAAGCAAAGGAGGCCGGCCGCAGGTTGAAGGCGCAGGGCCTGTCGTTCGATATCGCCTTTACTTCGGTGCTGATCCGCGCGCAGCACACGCTCGACCTGATGCTGGTGGAGATCGGGCAGACCGGGCTGCCGGTCGTGCGCAACCTCGCGCTCAACGAACGCGACTATGGCGACCTGTCCGGACTGAACAAGGACGAGGCCCGCAGGAAATGGGGCGAGGAGCAGGTGCTGATCTGGCGGCGTTCCTACGACGTGCGGCCCCCCGGCGGTGAAAGCCTGAAGGATACGCTGGCGCGCGCACTGCCCTACTACGTCCAGGAGATCCTGCCCTGCGTCTTGCGCGGCGAGCGCACACTGGTCGTCGCCCACGGCAATTCGCTGCGCGCGCTGATCATGGCGCTGGAGAAATTGTCGCCGGAGCAGATCCTCAAGCGCGAACTCGCGACCGGCCTGCCGATCGTCTACCGGCTCAACACCGACGCCACCATCGCCTCGAAACAGGATCTGGCGGCGTAGTCAAATCGTCGGCCTGTCCTTTACCTCTCCCATGGGGAGAGACGCGAATTGCGCGGCAATTCGGGTGAAGGGTTTGAGTCTATCGATAGGGCGTGCGCCCAACGAGACCTGAGAGTCAGTGAAATCCAACCTGCCCGGCTTCCCAGCCGAGCATCGCCTGCTTGCGGGTGATGCCCCAGTGATAGCCGGTGAGCGCGCCGCTCTTGCCGAGCGCACGATGACACGGCACCACGAAAGACACCGGGTTGCGTCCGACCGCGGCGCCGACGGCGCGTGAAGCCCTAGGCTTGCTGATCGAGGTGGCGATGTCCTGATAGCACACCGCGCGGCCCATCGGGATCTTCAGCAGCGTTTCCCAGACCCGGACTTCGAAGTCGGTGCCGATCAGCACCACCCGCAACGGCTGGTCCGCGCGCCACATCCGGGTGTCGAAAATCCGCTGCGCCAGTCCGGCCGTCGCCTGATGGTCTTCGACATAGGTCGCATTCGGCCAGCGTCGCTTCATGTCGGCGAACGAGGCCTGCTCCTCGCCGGGATCGGCAAAGGCAAGGCCCGCGAGGCCCCGGCCGCTCGCAATCACGATGGCGGCGCCGAATGGCGAGGGGTGAAAGCCGTAGCGCAAGGTCATGCCGGCGCCGCCGTTCTTCCATTCGCCCGGCGACATCGCCTCATGGGTGACGAACAGGTCGTGCAGTCGTCCGGGGCCCGAGAGCCCTGAGTCGAGCGCCGCGTCGAGCACGCTGGCGGAATCGCGCAACAGGCCCTTGGCGTGATCGAGCGTCAGGGCTTGCATGAAGGCTTTCGGAGTCAGTCCGGCCCAGCGGCGAAACAGCTGGTGCAGTTCGTCGGGCGTCACGCCCGCGGCATCCGCCATCGATTCGATGGTCGGCTGCGCGCGCCAGTGGGTCGATATGAAGGCGATCGCACGGCGCACCGAATCATAGTCACGCAGCGCGGCGTTCTGCGAGCCAGGTTTGGCCAGCCGTTGGTCGTTGATGGCAAGGCTCATCATGGTTCTGACATAGGATCCGGGCGACCGCCAAACCACCCGATTCCCGACAGCGTTCAGGTGATCGGATTATAGATCGGGCCGCGCCTGGCGGCGTTCAAGGCAGCCTGTAAGGCTGTGGCAAAACTTGCCTTTTCGTCCGGTCCCAGGAAACTGGCGATCGAGACACGGCGGCCCTTGGAGACCAGATAGAGTCGCTCGATGCCGAACTCTGCGTGGATTTTCTGGTCGAGTTGCACCCAGAGCGGATTGAGCACCCATTCGACCACATGACCGCGGTGGCTGACCCGCCGTACCTTGAGTTCCGAAGGCGTCACCGAAATCTGCTCGATCGCCTTGGCACGGCGGAAATTGATCTTGAACGCCCAATAGACCAGCAGCACGTCAAGGCCGAAAAAGCCGAATACCGGCCATGCGCCCATGTGCCAGAAAACCAGGCCGGCAGCGAAACTGAAAACGCTGACAAATGCCATCAGCACTGAAAACTGCGTATGACTCAGCGACCGATGCGGCGTCAGCATCGCCGAAAACAATTCCGGCTCCAGTGGCTCCGGATCATGGTCAATATCTGCAACCATACCGTAGTATATAGGGAACATGGACAAAAGCGCCAAACCTTCCGTCAAAAAGATGTCATCGAAGGGAGGATCGACCGGAAAGTCGCCTTTCAGGAGGCGTCCGGCCGAAAAATCACCGAAGAACCCGACATTCAAGAAAGCGACTTCTGGCAAAGTGGTTCCTAAGTCGGCGTCGAGGCCGGCGCGGGCGGCAATAATGCCGGCAAAAGGCCAACCCAAAGCCGCAAGACCCTGGACGGCCGCCGAGGTCCACGAGGCCTTCAGCCGCTTTCGCAGAGCCAATCCGGAACCGAAAGGCGAGCTCGAACATCTCAATCCCTTTACCCTGCTGGTCGCCGTCGTGCTCTCCGCCCAGGCGACCGACGCCGGTGTCAACAAGGCGACGCGCGCCCTGTTCGCGGTGGCCGACACCCCGCAACAGATGCTGGCGCTCGGCGAGGAGCGGTTGCGGGACTACATCAAGACCATCGGCCTCTATCGTACCAAGGCCAAGAACGTCATCGCGCTATCGGAGAAGCTGATCGCGGATTTCGACAGCGAGGTGCCGCGCACCCGCGCCGGGATCGAATCGCTGCCCGGCGCCGGGCGCAAGACCGCCAATGTCGTCCTCAACATGGCGTTCGGCGAGCCCACCATGGCGGTCGATACCCACGTGTTTCGGGTCGGCAACCGCACCGGGCTGGCGCCCGGCAAGACGCCGCTGGATGTCGAGCTGGGCCTCGAACGGGTGATCCCGCCAGAGTTCATGCTGCACGCCCATCATTGGCTGATCCTGCATGGCCGTTACACGTGTCTTGCGCGTTCGCCCCGCTGCGACGTGTGCCTGATCAACGATCTCTGCCGCTGGCCGGAAAAGACGGTTTAGTTTTTTACCTCACCTCGCCCGCCTGTCTTTCGTCATGCCCGGCCTTGTGCAGCCTTGTGCCGGGCATCCACGTCTTTCTTGTCTTGAGATCCAAAGACGTGGATGGCCATGACGAGTTGAGCTACCCCGCCGTCACGCCCGTCTTGCCGCCGGCTCGATCGATTCCCGTCGCGGGCCGGATAGCCTCTTGTGCATATGGACCATGAAGGCCATGCCGAACAGCGGGGTGGCCAGATTGACAATCGGGATCGACACGAACGCCGCGATCACCAGGCCTGCGGTGAAGATGATCCCGGCATTATGCTTGCGCATCGCCTTGGCCTCGGCCGGCGGGCGAAACCGCATCGCGGCACGCTCGAAATACTCCCGCCCCAACAGCCAGGCGGTGGCGATGAAAAAGGCGATGAAGCCGACACCGGCGATGAATACGAACGGCAGCGCGATCAGGTAGACCAGCACCGTGAGCAGCGCGGTCTTGGTGCCTTCAGTGATCGCCAGACCAAACGGCAGCGCCACTCCCGGCCGCTCCGTCGGATAATGCTCGCGCTCGACCTGGTCAGCGACCTCGTCGACGAACACGCTCGCCACCAGCGAGGTGATCGCGGGCATCAAAAACACCGCGCCCAGCACCACGCCGAGGCCGGCGGCGATCGAGAGGATCCAGGCGAGCGCACTGAGCGGCGTATGGAAGCCGGGGCCCAGCATTGCTTCGGCCCAGTGTTCGCCATCGCCGGCGAGCCAGTTCAACAGTCGCTGCAGGCCGATCGCCAGCACCACGATCAGCACCAGCGCGAGCCCAATCGATCGCCACAGGATCGAGCGCATCGGCGGCGACAGGATTTGCGATAGCGCCTTGACTGCGGCGTCCAGCATGACGATCAGGTCCCTTCCCTGCAAAAGATGCCCAAAACAAGTCCTGGAGGTAGCGATGCCATCTGTCTTCGGCAAGTGCGCGGGTTATCAGCCATTTGCGTTTTCGAGTGTCTCGCGAATTGCGACGAGCGCGTGGCGCGCCGGGTCACTCAGGTCCATCTTCTGCCAGCGAAGTGTTTTTGTCCGTGATTTGAGGGTGATTTGGCCTGTCCAGTCCCTCGCGAGAATATTTTCCGCTTTTCTTCCGAGGCAAATCAGTTGCCCTTAAGCGACGTCCTGTTCCGAGAGAGGGGCGTTGGCCATCGTCACGAACGTTGGATCAGGATGCGGTGGACGCTTCGGCGTTGTCACGTGCTTATGCATGTGGACGAGCGATGTTGAAGCGGACGGCGAAGTCG
>JAGXAF010000119.1 GCA_018971675.1 Bradyrhizobium sp. | reverse complement strand
GAGGCCGAATCGATGCAGCCCGAGCGCCGCATAGGACCCGACATTGCCAAAACCCTGCACCACGGCAGTGGCGTTGTTGGCATCGATCGACAATTCCTTCATCACGCGCCGCGCGAGATAGGCTACGCCGCGGCCGGTGGCCTCGCGCCGGCCCAGCGTGCCGCCGGACGCGACCGGCTTGCCGGTGACGATCTCGGTGACGGTCTGACCCTGGTACATCGAATAGGTGTCCATGAACCAGGCCATCACCTGCTCGTTGGTGCCCATATCGGGCGCCATCACGTCGGTGTGGGGACCGACAAAGGGAATCATCTCTTGCATGTAGCGCCGCGACAGTGCCTCCAGCTCGCGCTTGGAAATGGTGGAGAGATCGACCCTGACGCCGCCCTTGGCACCGCCATAGGGCAGGCCCACCAGCGCGCATTTCCAGCTCATCCAGATCGCCAGCGCCGCGATCTCGCCGATGTCGACGCTGGGCGCAAACCGCGTGCCGCCCTTGGTGGGACCGAGCGTGAGGTGATGCTGGACGCGATAGCCCTCGAACACGGCGACCGTGCCGTCGTCGCAATGGATCGGGCAGGACACGGTGATCGCGCGCTTCGGCAGCAACAGCCGATCGCGCTCGTCCATCGGAATTTCAAGGTAATTGGCGATGACGGCGAACTGGTTCACCGCCATATCGAATACCGGGCCGGAATAGACGGTCATCGTTCCCTCCTCTTCGGTCTCGTTTCAGGAACTCAGATGGGCGCAAGCCGTTGCAGGTTGCCGATATGGTCGTAGTCCCGCCACAAGCGTAGCTCAAGCGATGACGGTGCTCCAATCGCCGATAATTTGGCGAATGATCCGCGATATCCGGTGCTAGAGCCATTTCCGTTCGATAGAATCGGAACGGGGCTCTAGATTCTTGTTGACGCGTTTTCTTTACGCGAACCGGTATCCACTTCGCTCGAAAACGCTCTAATGTATGGGCGTGTCCGGGGCCATCCTTCAGCCACGACGGAAATCGAATGCAGGCGCTCTTCATCGGACAAACCTACATCGACGTCACCTTCATCACCGATCACATGCCGACCGGAGACGAGAAGCATGTGGCATCGGCCTACGCGGTCTCGTTCGGCGGCAATGCGGTCACCGCGGCGTTCTGCTGCGCCAAGCTCGGAATCGTGCCGGATTTGATTGCCACCGTCGCCAATGATTGGCTCGGCCGGATGTTTCAGGATATGAGCGCGAAGTACGGCATCTCTGTGCATCCGCGCAAGGTCAACACCTCGTCGCTGTCGTTTATCATGCCCAAGGACGGCAAGCGCGCGATCGTGCGTTGCCGCGATGACGAGCATATCCATCCATTTCCCGTGCTGAACCTGAAAGGCTGCCGTGCGCTGCATGTCGACGGCCACCAGCCCGATGCCGCGATCCACTATGCAAAGCTGTGCCGCAAGGACGGTATCCTGACCTCGCTCGACGGCGGCGGCCTGCGCGCCAACACCCACGAGCTGCTTGAGTTCATCGACATCGCGATCGTCGCCGAACGGCTATGCGAGCAGATGGGCCTGACGCCGGAAAAGATGCTGGACTATCTCAAGGGGCGCGGCTGCCGGGTCGGCGGCGTCACCATGGGCGAGCGCGGGTTACTCTGGTATGACGAGGCTGGCGCCGTTCGCACGCTGCCTGCGCTGCCGATCGCGCGCGAACGGGTAATCGATACCAACGGCGCCGGCGACGTGTTCCATGGCGCCTACGTATTTTCGTATCTCAACAGTTCCGGCAAGAGCTGGCAGGAACATTTCGAGTTTGCCCGCGCTGCCTCGGCCTACAAGATCCAGCGGCTCGGCAACGAAGCCGGATTGCCGGCGCTGGCCGACATTGAAGCCGTCAAGCGGGAATTTCAGGTCGGGCGCAAGAAGGAATTTTGGGATTAGAGCGTTTTCCGGTTCGCGGGAAGAAACCTAACGCAGCGCAGTCTTGAGATCGAAACCGCTGTCGGCGGCCTGCTCGGGCGTGATCGAGCCGCCTGCCGCCAGCAGCCGGCGTCCGAACATGTGATCGCCGGCGCGATTGATCGATTCGATGCCGACAAGTGTCCCGGATTTGTAGCAGAACGCCGAGAACGCACCCTGCTCGCGATCGCCTCGCACCACCACCTGGTCATAGCCAGTGGTCAGGCCGGCGATTTGCAGCTTGTCGGGGCCCTGGTCGCTCCAGAACCATGGCAGGCCGTCATACGCCTTGGCGTCGCCGGTCAGTCGCGCCGCGACGCAGCGGGCATGATCGGTGGCGTTCTGCACCGATTCAAGGCGCAGCGGCGCGCCGAAACGCGGGCTTGCGAACAGCGCGCAGTCGCCGATGGCGGATATATCGGGATCGGCGGTCAGTAGATGCTCGTTCACGATGATGCCCGCCGCGACCGGCAGACCGGCCTCGGCCGCAAGTTCGACATTGGGCAATACCCCGACGCCGACCACGACCAGATCGGCGGGAATATGCCGGCCATCGCTGAGACTGACGCCGATCACTTTTGCACCGCTGCTTTCGATGCTGGTAGCCTGAACGCCGAGATGAAGGCGAATGCCGGCCGCGGTGTGACGCGCCTGAAAGAATTCCGAGATTTCCGCGGTCACGGCGCGCGCCATCACGCGGGTGCCGAGTTCGAGCACGTCGACCTCAAGTCCCTTGGCGCGGGCGGTAGCCGCAAATTCCAGGCCGATAAAACCTGCACCGATCACGACGACGCGACGGCCCGGGGAAAGCTGCCGCCGCAACGCCTCGCTATCATCGAGGATTCGCAGATAGCGCACGTCTTCGAGATTGGCATTGGGAATATCGAGCAGACGATTACGCGCACCTGTCGCCAGCACCAGATGCCCGTAGTCGAGTGATGCGCCGGAGGCAAGCCGCAGTTTGTGATCGCCGCGTTCGATCGCAACGGCGCGATCGGCGATCAACTCGATATTCTGGTCGCGGTAAAATTTTTCCGGACGGAACATCAGGCTGTCGGGCGCGCCGCCACCCTTGAGGTATGCCTTGGACAAGGGCGGTCGTTGATACGGAAGGTGCGCCTCATCATTGAGCATGCGGATGGGTTCGCTGAAACCGTGCTGCCGCAACGAAGCCGCGACCTGAAAGCCCGCATGCCCCGCGCCGACAATCAGAACTGATCCTTGCAGAACTGATCCTTGCAAAACAAATCCTTGCGCCATCGCCTCAGGACCGGCAGCTCAATATCGTCTGATCGCTTGCCATCTCACTTCCCCCCGCGTCTTCTCACCAAGCCGCATTTTGCAGGCATCGTCGGGGATTGTCACCTCTTCCCTTCTGATATCTAAATGCAAGCCGGCGTTTTTGGATCGGGGGTTCTTGCCCATGCCCACATCTGTTACCGCTTCTCACCCGGACGATCCGGCGCTGATGTCGGTGGACGGGCCGATCGCAACCATCACGCTGAACCGGCCGGCGGCCTTCAACGCGATCGACCTGCCGATTGCCAGGAAGCTGGAGCAGTTCAGCGCGGAAGTCGAGGCATCCGACGAAATCCGGGTGCTGGTCATCGAAGGCAATGGCCGCGCCTTCGCCGCCGGCGGTGACCTTCAAACCATCGGAGCCGCGGCAGCGGCCGACACCATCGCACCCGTGGTCGGCGAGTTGCTGCAGCATTATCACGCTTTCATCGCCACGCTGCGGCGAATGCCGAAGATCGTGGTGTCGAGCGTGCACGGCTCGGCTGCCGGCGCCGGCCTCTCGCTCGCCTTCATGGCTGACCTTTGCATCGCCGCGGAAGACGCCAAATTCACGCCAGCCTACGCCAAACTTGGCGTCTCGCCGGACGGGGGCGGCACCGCTGGTGTGGTCGCCAGCGTCGGCGCGCGCCGCGCGTTGCAGATTTTTCTCGCCGAGGACAGCTTTTCCGCGACCCAGGCCTGTGACTGGGGTCTCGTCGTCAAGGTGGTTCCCGCGACGGAATTGAAAGCTGCGACCAGAGAGCTGGCGCGTCGCCTGGCGCAAAACCCGCCTGCGGCCATTGCGGCGACCAAGGCGCTGATCCATCGCGCCCATGTGACGCCGATCGAACAGCAACTCGACGCCGAACGCGACGCCATCATCGACTGCATGCATACCGACGACTTCCGCGGCGCGGTGAAAAAGTTCACCAGCAAGGGAAAGTAGCGACGCAGGATGCGCATGCATCAGGCAGGCTAAAGCGTTTTCGAGCGAAGCATGCCCTCGGACCTGATCCGTGGGTGGATACCGGTGCGCGTGAAGAAAACGCGTCAAAACAACAATCCAGAGCCCCGTTCCGATTCCATCGGAACGGAAACGGCTCTAGCTATTTCTTGCCCTCGCCGCGCATGAAATCGAAATCGCAGCCTTCGTCGGCTTGCAGGATGGTCTCGTTGAACAGATGCGCATAGCCGCGCCTCGCCCAATCCGGCGCTGTCATAGGCTTCATGGCGGCGCGACGCTTGTCCAGTTCCGCGGCGTCGACCAGCAGATCGATGCTGCGCCTGGCGACATCGAGCCGGATCATGTCGCCGTTCCTCACCAACGCGAGCGGCCCGCCGACCGCGGATTCCGGCGCGATATGCAGCACGATGGTGCCGAACGCCGTGCCGCTCATTCGCGCGTCCGATATCCGCACCATGTCCTTGACGCCAGCCCGCGCCAGCTTCATCGGGATCGGCAGATAGCCGGCTTCCGGCATGCCCGGCGCACCCTTGGGACCGGCGTTGCGCAGGACCAGCACGTCTTCGGCGGTGACATCGAGCGCGGGATCGTCGACCCGCAACGTCATGTCCTCGACGGAATCGAACACCATGGCGCGACCGGTGTGCTGCAACAGTTCCGGGCTCGCCGCCGACTGCTTGATGACAGCGCCGCGCGGCGCCAGATTGCCGTACAGCACCGCCATCGCGCCTTCCGGCTTGATCGGGCTGGCGCGCGAGCGGATCGCATCCTGCCCCGGCACTTCCTCGGCGCCGGCGACGACGTCGCGCAGCGTCTTGCCGGTGATGGTTTTGGCGTCGAGATCGAGGAGATCGCCGAGTTGCCGCATCAATTCCGGCATACCGCCGGCGTGATGGAAATGTTCCATATAGTGCGCGCCTGACGGTTTCAGGTCGATCAAGACAGGCACTTCACGGCCAAGCCTGTCGAAGGCTTCGAGGTCGATGCGGTGCCTGGTACGGTTGGCGATCGCGGTGAGATGGATCAGCCCGTTGGTCGAGCCGCCGATCGCCTGCAGCACGATCTGCGCATTGCGGAACGAGGATTGCGTCAGCAGTTCGCTCGGCCGCGGCCCCTTCGCGAGCGCCATCGCGGCGGCGACCCTGCCGCTGGCTTCCGCCAGGCGAAAACGCTCGGCATGCGGCGCCGGGATGGTCGCGCCCATCGGCAACGACAGACCCATGGCTTCAGTGATGCAGGCCATGGTTGAGGCCGTGCCCATCACCATGCAGGTGCCGACCGACGGTGCGAGCCGGCCGTTGACCGCCTCGATCTCGACCTCATCGATCTCGCCGGCGCGAAATTTTCCCCACAGCCGGCGGCAATCGGTGCATGCACCGAGCACTTCCCCCCTGTGATGGCCGACCACCATCGGCCCCACCGGGATCACGACGGTCGGCAGATCGGCGCTGACCGCCGCCATGATCTGCGCCGGGAGGGTCTTGTCGCAGCCGCCGATCAACACCACCGCGTCCATCGGCTGGGCCCGGATCATCTCCTCGGTATCCATCGCCATCAAATTGCGCAGATACATCGAGGTCGGATGCGCGAAGCTTTCGGCGATCGAGATGGTCGGGAAAACCATCGGCATGGCGCCGCTCAGCATCACGCCGCGTTTCACCGCCTCGATGATCTGCGGCACGTTGCCGTGGCAGGGATTGTAATCGCTGTAGGTATTGGTGATGCCGACGATCGGCCGGTTCAACGCGTCGTCGGAGTAGCCCATCGCCTTGATGAAGGCCTTGCGCAGGAACAGCGAGAAGCCCGCGTCGCCGTAACTCGTCAAGCCCTTGCGCAATCCGTCAGCCATCTCGCACGTCCCGTCGTTTGGTCGCGGCGTCGCGGCCGTGTCGCGGCGACTTCAGGCGCAGGTCTATCTTCAGGTCGACCTGCGCGAGCCGATCCAAGCGCCATATGTCCATACGCAGCGTGCGTTCGGAGAACAAGTTTTCGTTGCACTTCCTTCGTCCTCGCATTCGAAGGAACGACGGAAATTCTTGCTCGCTCACGGCCAAATGAAACCGCCACGGTCGATTTTCATCCGGGCGCGGCGTTAGCTTGGTGCCGGCGACTACGCGGCGTTGTAGCCAGCGACTGCCTTGACCTCGAGATATTCCTCGAGGCCGAATTTGCCCCATTCGCGACCATTGCCGGACTGCTTGTAGCCGCCGAAAGGCGCGCCGCGGTCGTTCGGCACGCCCTGCAGGTTGACGTTGCCGGCGCGAATCCGGCGGCCGACACGGCGCGCGGTCTCGACAGTGTCGGCGGAGACGTAACCGGCCAGACCATACGGCGTATCGTTGGCGATCTTCACCGCGTCTTCCTCATCCCTGGCGCCAAGGATGGTGAGAACAGGCCCGAAGATTTCCTCGCGCGCGATGGTCATGTCGTTGGTGACGTCGGCGAAAATGGTCGGGCGCACGTAGAACCCCTTGTTGACGCCTTCCGGCAGACCCGGTCCACCCGCAACCAAGGTCGCGCCTTCCTCGATGCCCTTCTGGATCAGTTTCTGGATCTTGTCCCACTGAATACGCGACACCACCGGCCCGATGGTGGTGCCTTCAGCGCGCGGATCGCCCGCTTTGGTCTTGTCGGCAACGCCCTTGGCGATCGCGGCGACTTCCTTCATCTTCGACAGCGGCACGATCATTCGCGACGGCGCGTTGCACGACTGGCCGGAATTGTTGAACATGTGCATCACGCCGCCGGTAACGGCCTTGGTCAGGTCGGCGCCTTCCAGGATGATGTTCGGCGACTTGCCGCCCAGTTCCTGGCTGACGCGCTTGACGGTCGGAGCCGCGCGCCTGGCGACGTCAATGCCGGCGCGGGTCGAGCCCGTGAACGAGATCATGTCGATATCGGGATGCTCGCTCATCGCAGCCCCGACTTCGGGACCGAGGCCGTTGATCAGGTTGAACACGCCCTTCGGGACGCCGGCTTCGTGGAGGATTTCCGCGAAGATCAAGGCCGAGGTCGGAGTGAACTCCGACGGCTTCAGGATCATGGTGCAGCCGGCCGCGAGCGCAGGCGCGACCTTGCAGGCGATCTGGTTCAGCGGCCAGTTCCAGGGCGTGATCATTCCGACGACCCCGACCGGTTCGCGCACCACCGTCGCGGTGCCCAGGGTTTCCTCGAAATGGAAGTTCTTGAGCACTTCGAGCGTAGAGACAATATGGCCGAGGCCGGCACCGGCCTGCAGCTTTTCCGCCATCGGCAGCGGGGCGCCCATCTCGTCGGAGACGGCGGCGCCGATTTCCTTCATGCGCCCCTTGTAGATTTCGATGATTTTGCTCAGCAGCGCGACACGTTGCTCGCGGCTGCTCTGCGAGTAGCTGTCGAAAGCGCGTCTGGCGGCGGCGACCGCCTTGTCGACGTCGGCCTTGGAGCCGAGCGCAACATCATACATCGCCTCTTCAGTCGCCGGGTTGACGACCGCCGTGGATTTCCTGACGACGGGATCGACCCAGGCTCCGTCGATGTAGAATTGCATGCGATTGACCATCGTAGACCTCGCGACCTCAAGGCAGATGTTGGGGAACGGAGCGTTCGACAAACACCTTTGCACGAAAGCCCGGCGAGTTGAACCCGCCATATGCGGGGCGCTGCAATGCATCGGACGCTGGATGCAAGAACGACGGTACGACGCAGGCAAGACGGGCCGTTACGCTCTTGGCGCGCCCGTCGGCGTCGCACCGCCATAGCGCGTTGAAGACGCGGATCGCGCCAACAACCCTACACCGCCATCTTGCGGTGCCGGACCGGAGCGCCGGATGTCAGGCTTTCGGCGGCATCGATGATGGCGTTGGCATCTATGCCGTAGTGGCGGTAGAGATCATCGATGGTGCCGGTCTGGCCGAAATGCGCGACGCCGAGTGCCTCGACGCGGTGCCCGCACACGCTGCCGAGCCAGCCCAGCGCCGCCGGGTGGCCGTCGATGACGGTTACGATGCCGCAACCACGCGGCAGCGGCGCCAACAGTCTTTCGATATGGCTGAGATGCTGCATTCCGCGCCGGTCTCGGCGCAGTTTCCGCGCGGCGGTCCAACCACCATGCAGGCGATCGGCTGATGTGACCGACAAAAGGCCAACGTCGCGGCGGCTTTCCCCGATCAGGCCGATCGCCTCGATCGCTTCCGGCGCGACCGCGCCGGTATAGGCGACGATCAGATCGCAGTTCGGCCCGGGTTTGCGCAGCCAGTAAGCGCCGTCGGTGACGCTCCTCTCAAGGTCCGGCGTCATGATCCGCTGCGGCTGCTCCAGCGTACGGGTCGACAGCCGCAAATACACCGATCCGCCCTCGCCTCCCTCGCGCTGCATGTGGCCAAAGCCCCACCCCATGATGACAGCGAGTTCGTCGACAAAGGCGGGCTCGAACGAGGCGAGACCGTCCTGTGCGATGCCAATCAGGGGCGTCGCGATCGACTGATGGGCGCCGCCCTCCGGCGCCAGCGTGATGCCCGACGGCGTCGCCGCGACCATGAAACGCGCATCCTGGTAACAGGCATAGTTCAGCGCATCGAGGCCGCGCTCGATAAAGGGATCGTACAGCGTTGCGATCGGCAGCAGCCGCTCGCCGTTGATCGAATGCGACAGCCCCAGCGCCGACATCAGGATGAACAGGTTCATCTCGGCGATGCCGAGTTCGATGTGCTGGCCCTTCGGCGAAAAATCCCAGTTGAAGGTCGAAGGAATCTTTTCGCTGCGGAACAGGTCGGCCTTTTCGGCCCTCGCGAACAGGCCGCGCCGGTTGACCCAGCCGCCGAGATTGGTGGAGACCGTGACGTCGGGCGATGCGGTGACGATGCGCGAGGCAAGCTCGGTGTCGCCGCGCGCCAGCTCGTTCAGCACCAGACCAAAACCCTGCTGCGTCGACATTTGCGCGGCCGGCTTGAACGCAAGCTGCGCCGGGACCTCGATGACATCCGCCGACAATCGCCGGCGGCCATCGCGGTTGAACGGCGCATCTGCGAGAAACGCCTCGAGTTCCTCCGGCGGCGGCGAAAGCCCTTCGAACTTCTCCCATTCGTGGCCGGGGCGGATGTTCTGCGCGGCACGCCATTTTTCCATCTGCGCGATCGTCATCAGGCCGGCATGGTTGTCCTTGTGACCCTGGAACGGCAGGCCGACCCCCTTGATGGTGTAGGCGATGAAACAGACCGGCCGGTCGTGATCAATCGATGCAAAAGCCTCGATCATGCTGGTCATGTCATGGCCGCCGAGATTGGACATCAGCGCCAACAGCTCATCGTCGCTGCGCTTTTCGATCAGTTGCGACACCGCGCCCTGGTCACCGACCTCGTCCTGCAGATGCTTGCGGAAGGCGGCTCCGCCCTGGAAGCACAGCGCCGCGTAGAGCGCGTTCGGGCACGCGTCGATCCATTGCCTGAGTGCTTCACCGCCCGGCTCGGTGAACGCCGCGCGCATCAGCCTGCCGTATTTCACGATCACCACGTCCCAGTCGAAATTGCGGAACATGGTCTCGAATTTCTCCCACAGCCCTTCGCGCACCACGGCGTCAAGGCTCTGCCTGTTGTAATCGACCACCCACCAGGTATTGCGCAACCCGTGCTTCCAGCCCTCCAGCAGCGCCTCGAAGATATTGCCTTCGTCCATTTCGGCATCGCCGACCAGCGCGATCATGCGCCCCTCGGGACGATCCTTCATCCAGCCATGCGCCTTGACGTAGTCCTGCACCAGCGAGGCGAACAGCGTTTGCGCGACGCCAAGCCCGACCGACCCGGTGGAGAAATCGACGTCATCGGTGTCCTTGGTGCGCGACGGATAGGATTGCGCGCCCTTGAAGCCGCGAAAATCCTCGAGCTTCTCCCGGGTCTGGTGGCCGAACAGGTACTGGATGGCGTGAAACACCGGGCTCGCATGCGGCTTCACCGCGACGCGGTCCTGCGGCCGCAGCACCGAGAAATAAAGCGCCGACATGATGTTGGCGAGCGAGGCCGAGGAAGCCTGATGGCCGCCGACCTTCAGGCCGTCGGAAT
>JAGXAF010000003.1 GCA_018971675.1 Bradyrhizobium sp. | reverse complement strand
TTGACGCAGGCTTTCAGCACGGCTTTCAGATGGCGCTGGTTGAGCTTGGAGCCGGTCACGAGCGCGGCGACCTTCTGCTCCTCCTTCACCTTCCAGTCGATATAGGTCTCGATATCCGGGTGATCGGCATCGACCACCACCATCTTGGCGGCGCGGCGGGTGGTGCCGCCCGACTTGATCGCGCCCGCGGCGCGGTCGCCGATCTTCAGGAAGCTCATCAGGCCCGACGAGCGGCCGCCGCCCGACAGCTTTTCGCCTTCGCCGCGCAGCCGCGAGAAGTTCGAGCCGGTGCCGGAGCCGTATTTGAACAGGCGCGCCTCGCGCACCCAGAGGTCCATGATGCCGCCCTCGTTGACGAGGTCGTCGCCGACGCCCTGGATGAAGCAGGCGTGCGGCTGCGGATGCTCGTAGGCGGATTTCGATTTGGTCAGCTTGCCGGTGAAGGGATCGACATAATAATGGCCCTGGCCGGGGCCGTCGACGCCATAGGCCCAATGCAGGCCGGTGTTGAACCATTGCGGCGAATTCGGCGCGACCATCTGCTTGGCGAGCATGAAGCGCAGCTCGTCATAGAAGGCGAGAGCGTCCTGCTCGCTGGAGAAGTACTTGCCCTTCCAGCCCCAATAGGTCCAGCAGCCGGCGAGGCGATCGAACACCTGCTTGGAGGAGAGCTCGCTGACATAGCGCTCGTTCTCCGGCAGGCTCGCGAGCGCCTCGGTGTCCGGCACCGAGCGCCACAGCCAGGACGGCACGGTCTCTTCCTCGACCTTCTTCAGGCGCGCGGCGACGCCGGCTTTGCGGAAATATTTCTGCGCCAGCACGTCGGAGGCGACCTGCGACCACGCATCGGGGACCTCGACGTTCTCGAGGCGGAAAACCACCGAGCCATCAGGGTTCCTGATCTCGGATGTCGTCAGTCTGAAATCAATCCCCGCATAGGGTGACTGGCCTTCGGTGGTGTTGCGCCGTTCGATTCGCATGGTAGTGCCCCGCTTCTGCCTGCCGGACCGCTGTTCCTCGGGCCGGATGTTATCCTTGAGCGGATGCCTTGTCCGGGTTGTTGCCCGTGATCCGGCGATCCGCAGCTCAGCCGGTGGATCCGGCCTGTTTCTCTTCGGCGGCAAACCGGTGCGAGCACCGCCTTGCCGCGACACGATGCTGAAGCGCCCGTTTCCGGGTCCTCCAGCTCATGCATTCAACGCCCCAACCCATCGTTCTGGGCCGTTTCCGGCCCGTTTTTCACGCCCCGAATTTCCCTGAATTCAGGGCACAAACACCCTGCACCCGCTGCCTCAACCGGCCGTCGGAGTGGTTATTCTGGAACCCTTTTGGGAGCGACCGGCGGGGGACCCAAACACACTCGCGCCGAACAGGCCGGAAGCTAGGCAACTCCTGGACGCCCGTCAAGGATTAGTACGACTTCCTGAATCAAATACTAAATATGGTGGAAAACGGAGAAAAACAGGGGGGTAACCCGCTCCCGTTTCTTGGGCAAGTATCAGTGAGTCCTCAGGGATTCCAAGCCAAAAAATTGTTCTTCGGGGTGTGGAATCCGGGCTGCTCCCGCTGTTCACAGGACAACGATTTCTTGCGGTTGTGGCATTGCGCTTGGGAGACTCAGATCAGGCTGCCTGGTTGCGGGCTCGTCGATGCCTGCGGGGCGCCATGGGCCGGACACGAAACGGACGGCGCGCCACCCGCGCCGTCCTCGATTTCGAGTCTTGTTCGAGTCTTGCGGTGAAGGGCCGCCCGTCACGGGCAGGGATGGCGATAACCGTCAAAGCCCAGATAGGTGCCCGATTGCGGATCGTAGGAACGATAGGTCTGCATGCAGTAGGCGACGTCGCCACCGCCGGTCGCCGGCACCTCGGCCACCGTGACGCCGCTGTCGTCATCGTACTGGTCATCATAGTTGGCCGCACCGGCAACATAGGCCGGACCGGTGTCGTAGTAGTAGCCCGGGCCGCCATAATAAGTCTGCGATGCAATGGCGCCTCCGATCGCGGCACCGGCAATGCCCGCGGCTACGCCGGGACCGAAGCCGCCACCATGGTGATAGTTGCCGCCGCCGCTGAAGTGGACATTGCCACTCGGATGAAAGTTACCACTCGGATGGAAGCTGCTGCCGGCGGGGCGCGGGCCGGCGCGATGGGGCGGGTCGGCGAAACTGGCGGTCGACGTGGCTATTGGCAAAACCAGCGTCATCGCAGCAGCGGTACTCAAGACTTTCAGACTGATCATTATAGGGTCTCCTCTGGCGGGATACCTGCCAACCCCTGCGAGGGGTGAAGGTTCCGACCCCCAATTGCACGATAATGGCAGACCGCGAGACCCCAACCGTGTGAAGAACGCTATTCCGCGACAATTCGCCATCCGGCCTCAAGGCTCGAAACTGGACATTTCGGGCCGCCGATGGCATCAGGATCGCAACCGCGGTTCGAACTGACGCCTCCCCGATGAAACAATTCCTGCTCAAAATATTCACCTGGTGGAACAGCCAGACTTTCGGCACCCAATTGTGGACCCGGCGGTTCGGCGAACTGGTGGGTACGGACGAGCAGGGTAACCGCTACTTCCGCACCAAGGGCCGCAAGATCGATCCGACGCTCGGCTTCGAGCGGCGCTGGGTCATCTATAATGGCTATGCCGATGCCAGCCGCGTGCCGCCGTCGTGGCACGGCTGGCTGCACCACACCGTCGATGTCGCGCCGACCGAAGAGAGTTACACGCCGCGTGAATGGGAAAAGCCGCATGTCCCGAACATGACGGGGACGCCCGCGGCCTATCGCCCGGCTGGCTCGACGCTGGCAAGCGGCCGCAGGCCAAAGGCCACCGGCGACTACCAGCCGTGGACGCCGGGAAGCTGAGGCATCAGCCTTGTGAACAACGGGATCAGCGGGGAAATTCCCGCGCGTCCGTCGTTACGTTCTTGCGCCCGGGATGCGATCACGGCTCAATGGCGGCATCTTACGGAGATGGGAAACCATCGCGTCGGGTTCGGGCAACAGTTCGCGACTGCCCCGACATGCAGCGGCTGCCGATCAGGATACGGCTGGGAGATAGGCCCCCGGTGCAGAGGTTCTGAGATCGCCCGTCAAAATGTGGAGCCGCCGTAGGACAGGAAAGGCCGTCTGGGAAACCAGGCGGCCTTTTTCATATCGGCGCGCTCGATCTCCGAGTGCCGTTCAGGCGAGCCGTGCCGCGGCGCGGCGCATGGCCTCGCTGCGGCGCGGCCGGGTGCTTGCCAATCTTTCATTCACCGATGCGAGTACTTCGCTTGGCGCGACGTCGGGCGAGCCGGCATTGAAGGGTGGCGCCGGATTGTATTCGAGCCCCAGCTGGATCGCCTCGGCGGTCTTGCGGTCGATCAGGATCGCGATCAGCGTCAGCGCGAAATCGATGCCCGCGGTCACGCCGCCGCCGGTGATGCGATTGCGGTCGACACAGACGCGGGTATTGGTCGGGATCGCGCCGAACGGTTCGAGAAACTCCATCGCGGCCCAGTGCGTCGCGGCGCGATAACCCCTGAGCAGGCCGGCTGAGCCCAGCACCAGAGATCCCGTGCAGACCGAGGTAATATATTTGGCGCCCGCCGCCTGCTGGCGCAGGAAGGCGAGCATCTCCTCGTCGTTGACCATGTCGTTGGTGCCGGCGCCGCCGGGGACGCAGATCACGTCGAGCTGCGGGCAATCGGCAAAGGTCATGGTGGGCGTCAGCGTCAGCACGGAGTCGCTGGCGACCGGCTCGATCCGCTTCCAGATCAGATGCAGCGTTGCGCCCGGCACGGCGGCAAACACCTGCAACGGGCCGGTCATGTCGAGCTGGGTGACCTTCGGAAATATCACCAGACCGATCTGCAGGGATGCCGACATCGAAGGAGCCTTTCGGGGTTATTCGCCGAATTTGCGGTCGGTCGAAGTTTTGCTTGACGTCAGCATAGTGGCATGTTCGGCTCGCTGTCTTAAATGACATATTTCCCTCATTTAAAGACATGGTCAGGTCATGATCGGCATTCTGATTTTTCCGGACTTTCAGCTGCTCGACGCGGCCGGTCCGATCTCGGTGTTCGAGATCGCCATGCGCCACCGCGGCGCCGGTCCGGCCATCAAGACCATCGCCGTGAATCCGGGCCCGGTTCGCAGTTCGTCCGGCGTCGAGTTGCTGGCGCGCGGCTTGCGGCCGCACGCGGCGATCACCACGCTGATCGTGGCCGGAGGTTCGGGGATACGGATCGCCGCCAAATGCGAAAAGACGCTTGGCTTCGTGCGCGCGATGGGCAGGCGCGGCGTTCGCGTCGCCAGCGTCTGCTCGGGAGCCTATATTCTTGCCGAAGCGGGCCTCCTCGACGGCCGCCGCGCCACCACGCATTGGCGCCGCACCCAGGATTTCCTCGCCGCCTATCCCAAGGTGAAACTGGAGCCCGACCGGATCTTCACCCGCGACGGCAATATCTGGACCTCGGCCGGCATCAGCGCCGGCATCGACCTCGCGCTTGCCATGGTGGCGGAGGATTTCGGCGACGAGGTCGCGCAGGACACCGCGCGTCAGTTGGTGCTGTATCACCGCCGCAGCGGCGGCCAGTCGCAATTCTCCTCGCTATTGGAGTTGAAAGCGCCGACAGGTCGCTTCGGGCCGCTGCTCGCCTGGGCGCGCGAGCATCTCGACGAACCGCTGACGGTGGAGGCGTTGGCCGAGCGCGCGGGCATGAGCACCCGACATTTTACCCGCGCCTTCGTGGCCGAGACCGGCTCGACGCCGTCGAAGGCGGTCGAGCGGCTCAGGATCGAGGTGGCGCGGGAGCAGGTGCAATCTTCCAGCGCCGCGATCGAGCGCGTCGCCGAGACCACCGGCTTCCGCGATCCCGAACGGATGCGCCGCGCCTTCCTCCGCGCCTTCGGCCAGCCGCCGCAATCGCTGCGCCGCGCGGCGAGGGCGGGTTAGATGATCGCGCTTACTGCTTCACCGGATTGTTGGTGCCGTTCATGTTGTAGCAGTCGTAGAGCACTTTCCACGCGCCGTTCTGGCGCTGCCAGACCACGAGATATTTGCCGACATTCTGGGTGTCGTCGGGTTTGACGTTCGGCGCGAAATACACCACGCCGAAATCGGAGGCCATGTCGCCGTCCTCCGAGACCTCGATGTGGGTCGGCTCAAACCGCAGATAGAGATCGGGCGTCGATTTGTACGCGGCCTCCCAGCGTGCGCGGATCGCGGCATGGCCGCGGGCGGCCGGGTTCTCGGGCCAGACCACCGAACCGTCCTTTGCATAAAAGGTTATGACGCGATCGAGGTCCTTGTCTTGCGCGGCCTTGCTCCATTCCGCGTCGAGCTTGCGGATCGCGGCTTCTTCGGCGTGATGCTTCTTGTCAGACATCGTCATTCTCCCTCGTCGGCTTTCGATCTGGCGGTGCTCCGGGGTCGCCGCCCGGCTGCGCTGCGAATCTCGCCTAGAAGCTGGGCCGCTTCCTTCAAATCCCTGGTGTCGCGCCCTTCGGTGAACCAGTCATGGAGCGGCTCAAGCAGCCCGAGCGCTTCGGCCTGCTTGCCGCGGCTGGCCAGCAGGCGCGCCAGCGTGGTCGCGGCGCGCAACTCCCAGGATTTCGCCGCCTGTTTGCGCGCGACCGCGATCGCCTCGCGCAAGGTTGGGATCGCCTCATCGGGATGGCCACGCAGGATCTGGATCCAGCCCTTCAGGCGCAGTATCTCGGCGTGGTGCGACCGTTCCTCGCTGGCCTCGGCCCGGGTGACCGCTTCCTCAATCAGCGTCCATGCGCGCTCATGGTCTCCGGTTCGTGCGAGGCATGCAGCCTGCCGCGCCCTGAGATAGTGGATCCAGACCCGATGTCCGGTCTGCATCAGTCGCTCGATGCCCTGATCGAGTTGCGGCAATGCTTCGGCCAAACGCCCCGCATCGAGCAAGGCCACGCCGCGGCTGATCTCCACCATGATCTCGCCGAGCAGGGCGATGCCGTGTTCCTTGCCGATCCGTTCGGCCTCTTCGGCGCATCGCTGCAGCGTATCGGAATCGCCGAGATAGCTGAACAATTGCGCGCCCAGCGTCAGCGCAAAGGCGAGGTCAAACGGATGACCCCTGCGCCGCGTGTTGGCTTCCATCGCATGGTTCGCCGCCAGCGCCTGCTCGGGATAACCCATCATCCAGAGCAGTTGGCTGCGATAGATGCCTTCGCCAGTGAAAGGGTCGGTGTTGGTAAGGGTAGCGAGACCCCAATGCCGCTCCGGATCGTAAAGTTTGAGAACCTTGTCGCCGCGGCGGCGGGCCTTGGCGAATTCGCCGAGCCAGTAATAGGAAGCGGCGGCTGCGCGGTGGCCGAAGATTTCAAGGCCGTCGTCGCCGAGTTCTACGCCGGCTCTCGAGAGCCTGCCCGCCCAGCGCAGCGACTCCGTCAATTTGCCCGCGGTCATGTAATGCACCCACAACGCGTTCAGGATCGGGAGATAGGCGTTGCTTTGCTCAAGCGCATGCGCAAGCCGCCAGGCAGGCACCAGAGTCTGGCTGACCTCCGCGTGAGCCCAGCCGCGGTACGCCACCAGAGCCGGCCCGAGCGCGGTTCGTAGCGAAATTTCCACCCGATCGCGGGCTTTGGACGGCCGTAGCTTCGACACTGCCGACATGCCGGTGCGTAAATGGGTAATGGCTTCGGGCAGGGCAAAGCGCTGCATCGCGACTTCGCCGGCGCGGAGCCAAAGCGGCGCAGCAACGCGGAACTGCTCTGCGGAATTGTAATGAAAGGCGAGCAGTTCGGGTGCCCTATTGCGCGTGTCCGGCCAGCGCTCTTCCAGGAGATTAGCGATATCGCCGTGCAACTGCTTGCGCCTGCTCTTCAGCAGCGAGTCATAGGCGGCGTCCTGCACCAAAGCGTGGGAGAACGTATAGACCGCATTGGGAATCTCGCCTCGACAGGTCGCAAGCCCGGACGCGGTCAGATGCTGCAGACCCTTGATCAGGGCGTCTTCGCTCATCAGTTCGAGTCCGGCACACAGTTCATAGCTGAACTCACGGCCAATGACCGAACCGACCTGCGCGATTTCCTTGCTGGCTGCAACCCGATCGAGGCGGGCCATCAGCGAGTCGCGCAGCGTCTCGGGGATCCTGATGCCGGCCGGAGTCCCGGCATAGGCGTAATGATCGCCTTCGACGATCAGGTCGCCGGACTCCAGGATGGTTTTGGTCAGTTCCTCGACGAACAGGGGAACGCCGTCGGTCCGGGCGATGATCCGGGCGGCGAGGCCCGGCGGCAACGCCTTTCCGCCGACGACATTGGCGACCAGCGACTCGCTCTCAACCGGGGTGAATTTGGCCAGAATCATCACAGTGACGGCCGGGTCGGTCGCCAAGGGCGAATTAAGCTCGGGACGCGTGGTGATGACAAGCAGCGTAGGAATGTCGGGTAGCAGTTCGATGAAGCGGGTGAGCAGGTCCAGCGACGTCGGGTCTGCCCAGTGCGCGTCCTCGAACAGAAGCAGCGTCGGCCTCATCCGCGCCTGGGCGCGAACAAACTCGATCAGGACGCGCATCGTCTCTTCCTTGGCGAGCTTCGCCGAAAGGAGAATCGGGCCGTAGCGCTTTTCGTGCGGAATCGAAAGCAACGCCGCGATCAGGCGCACGTCGTCCCTGGCAAGGCCAAGGCGATCGATGGCCAGCGCTTCGAGCTTGTCCAGCCGGGTTTCCGCGTCATGGCTTGGCGGCAGCGCGCGTTCGAAAGATGCCCTGATCGGATAAAAGGCGCTATTGACGAAGAAGGGCGAGCATTGAAACACCATGGTCTGGCGGCCTTCGTCCTGGGTGCGCTCGCGCAGCGCGCTGGCCATCCGGCTCTTTCCGATTCCGGATTCTCCTCGCAGCAGGATCGCCCGTCCCACCCCGGTTTCTTGCACCTGCCGCCAGTCGTCGAGCAACGCCGAGATTTCCGCGTCGCGCCCGACGATGGGGGTCAGCTCGCGCTGCGTCGCCGCTTCGAAGCGGCTTTCGGCCCGGCTGACACCGAGCACGCGATAAATCCTGGTCGGCTCGCTGACCCCTTTCAGTTCTTTCTCGCCGAGGTCTTCGTATTCAAAGCTGCCGCCCGCCATCCGGCGCACGCTTTCGCTCACGATGATGGAGCCGGGCTTGGCAATGGTTTGGAGGCGCGCGGCGAGATTGATGGTCTCGCCCACCGCGTTTCGCTCGCCCGAGGCGACGACCGCCATGCCCGACGTGATGCCGATCCGCACCTGCAGTCGCCCGACGTCCGGTAGATGCAGCTGCGCGAAGGTGTCGACGATATCCAGCCCGGCACGGATCGCCCGTTCGGACTCGGCCTCATGCGCCAGAGGAAAGCCGAAGAAGGCGACGACGCCATCGCCGAGTATCCTGAAGATATATCCTTCGTAACGATTGACGCAGGTCTCGCAGGCTTCCTCGTATTTGCGAAGCACGATCTGCATGGCTTCGGGATCGAGCTTGTAGGAGAGCTTGGTGAAGCCCACCATGTCGCAGAACAGGACGGTCAAATGGCGCCGTTCACTCGTCGCTGTATCGATCTGATGGGCAATCCCCGCCTTCTCTGTCGATTTCTCCCAACGCAACAGATTGACGATCCGCTTGCGCGGGCCGAACGGCAGGCCAAGTTCCTGGAGGTCGCTTTCGGTGAGCATCCGGAGCGTCGCCAGATCGACCTCGTTGTTCTCGAAAGTGTCGAGAAATCGCTCCAGTCCGTGGAGTTCGAGCCATTCCGAAAGAGGCGTGGCTTTCATGACGGCATACCGCTGCGGCCGCGCTGCTCGACCAGGATGCCATGATTGACCAGCCAGCCCGCGATCGCCAATCCGGATTGCAGCGGCATGCGGTTTGACCAGGATTGCGCGATCTGCAGCGGCGTTCTGCCCGGCTGCAAGATGCGAAGCAGCGGCGCCAGCTCGCGTCCACCCAGGAACGCAATCGGACTGGCCAGGCGCGGATGATGCAAAGCAGGGGCGAGGCTGACGAAATCGCCTTGCAGGCAGGGCGTGGGCGCGAATTCCAGCTCGGGCGACAGCTCCACGGGCGTGGTGGCGAAGCCGCGTGCGTCGATCGCGGGAAGCGGCGCGGGGTCCGTCACAGCCTGCGGGCCGGCGCGCTGTTGCCAGAACGGACCGGCGCAACGCTCTGCAACGTCGCGATAATGTTCGGCCGCCCAGCGGCGATGACGTTCCGAGGCTTCGCCAAGTTGCGCGCGATAGAAGCTCAGTGCGGCGTCGGTGGATTCGGACCGGCGCAGCAGCGTGTTGGCGACGATGGCGCCGGAGAGCGCGGTCTGAATGGCCTTTTGAACGCCGCTCGAGGATATCGGGTCGATCGCCAGCGCCGCGTCGCCGAGCTCAATTCGGTCTGGCGCGACGCAATCGCCGCTGAGATAAGGCGTCGCATCGATGGCGCGCACCGCCGCGATCAGCTCGGCGTCGCGGCAATCGTTCATCAGCGTGGAGCGATCAAGCAAGCGCAGAAAGCGCTCCGACATTGTCGTGCCGGGCGCGGACCTGAACCGGTCAGGATCGACAAATATCAGCGTGTTGTAGCTGCCGTCGGGCAGCGGAACGCCCCAATACCACGCATTGTGGCCTGCTTCGATGCGCGGCACGGTCGGCTGGCTTTTCCCCCGCCAATAGCCATAAACCGCCAGCGTAGCCGCACCCTTCCTGATGCGGCGCTGTCGCGAGATGCCGCGCCGTCCGCTTGCATCCGCCACGAAATCGGCGTCAAGCCGCACGAAAGCGCCGTCGGCTTCGATGGCGAGATGCCATTTTGCATCGTCACGGGTTCGTTCGAGAACGCGCGCGGGTTGGTGAACCCGCACGCCGAAGGCGCGGGCGCGCGCCAGCAGCCGGCGGTCGAATTCACCGCGATCGACCAAGAGACCCCTTTCGCCGGGATCCTGCCGCAGTCGCGGTTGCTGGGCCCAATTCACCCAAACGCCTGTCACGCTCGGGAAGCCGGCCGCCTCGATCGTCTCGCGCATGCCGGCCGCCTGAAGCAGGGGCATGACGCCTGGACTTAGGGATTCGCCCAAATGCGACCGGGGAAAGCGTTGCCGCTCGATCAGATCGACCTGATGTCCAAGCTGGGCCATGCGCGCGGCGAAGATGCTGCCGGCGGGTCCGGCACCAATGACGCAGACCTCAGCCATGGGCCATTCCTGCGAGGTCGCGCCCCATTGTTTCCGGCTCGGATGACAATCTTAGATAGGCTTCGAGGCAATAATGCAGCCAGCCCCGGATGTAATCGCAGGCCGGCCGTCCACGCCGGATCACTTCGTGGTGACAGCCGCCGCCGCAAAGATAACGCGCCCAACAGGACCGGCAGGGCTCCTGCCGGTGAACATGCCGTGCGGCCAACCAATCGGCCTGACGGGACGTATCGACGCCGTCGTCGAGCGAACCCATCGCGCCTTCCTTGTCGCCGACGAAGCGGTGGCACGCGGACAGCTCGCCTTCGGCGGAGACGCCGAGATAGCCGGCGCCGGCGCCGCAAGGGTAGGGGCGGTGGGTGCCCCGATGAATCTCGCGCATGGCGTTGACCATGTTGGCGAAGGGATAACGCCGACGACTCCGCGAAGCGCGTTCGTATTCCCGCCCGCAATCGATCATTTCGCCCAGCATGAGTTCGAGATCCCCGGACTGCATCTCGCCCGCAGCGGTGGGGGCGCTCAGCATAGGCGAAAAGCCGACGCTGTGAAAGCCGGCGGCGACGAAGGTGTCGAGCGTCCGGCGCAACGAGATATTGTGCGGTGTCACCGTCACGCGAGCCGAAACCTGCATGCGTTGCTGCATCTTCAATAGCGGCGCGACGCGTTTCATCACCGTGTCAAAACTGCCGCTACCGCCCTTGAAGGGGCGCTGCGCATCATGGACTTCCCGCGGGCCGTCGACGCTGACTGTCACGGCGAAGCCGTGCTCTTCGAAAAAACGCCCGTCGTCCTCGGTCAAGAGCGTGCCGTTGGTGGTGATCGAGAAGGTGATTTTCGCGCCTCGCCGGCCCGCTTGTTCCAGCGCGTGCAGGGTCGCGGCACGCAGCACCTTGCGGTTGACCAGCGGTTCACCGCCGAGGAACGCCAGGTTGAGGCGCGCGCCGGGTTCTGCGCGGGCCACCAACAGATCGACCGCGCGATGGGCCTCGGTCAGCTCCATGTTCCTGGCGATGCCGCCGAACTCACCCTGCTGGGCGTAGCAATAGGTGCAGCCGAGATTGCACTTCTGGGCAATCGCCAGCGAGAGCGCGCGCAACGGCGGCGGCGCCAGCGGCATATCATCGATGAAGGGACGCTCGACCAGACCAGCCTGGCGGAGCAGCGCCTCGATTGCCTCGCTGCCACCCTCGATCGCCGACCGGTAGCTCGCGAACAGGCTGGCATCGGCGTCGAACAGACGGCTGCCGTCGGCGACAAAGAGATGACCGCCCCGTGCGCTTTCGATCAAATGAACTTGCGGTGTACGCGGCGACGAAATGCGCATGTAATGCGAGGCGTCGGCGAGACTCACGTTTTCCCGCCCGTCTCGTCGGGAGCGTCGCGTCCGCCGATCTGAAACTTCAGCGCCTGCTCCCACCGCGCAAACAGCTCATCATACATCAGAAGGCGCGTGTCGGCATAATCATCGGCGACGTAGGAGCCGGAGCGCTCCCGCTGCATCCAGTTGTCGCCGGTGCTCAGCCCGCTCGCGGTGAATTCGACATTGACATAGTCGGGCCGGGCGGAAGCCCAGTAATAGCAGGAGCATTCGCGATAGTCGTTTTGCCAGGGCGAGCATAACCCTTGCGTGAGTTCGCCGGCATCGGCGAGCGCAGCGGAAATGACTGCGGTGTCGTCCTCGAAAAAGGCCTGCACCTCGCAAAGGAAGCTCACATAGTTCTTCGGCCCGTCATCGGATTCCTCCACCAGCGCCATCTGCTGATCCGACGCTTCAGCGCTGAAATCGCAACGAACCATCGATCCCTTGCAGGGCAGGATCCGCGCCAGCGCGTTCGACCACTCGACCGCCGCCATGCCATCCGGATTGCTGCTGGTGGTCAGCCTGATCTTGCCCTCGGAATCCGAGGAGGACGGGCCCCACATCGGCGTCATCATCAGAAATTCCTTGCCGCCATTTTCCGGTGGCAGGACGACGCGCAGCAGGCGATGGCCGGCAAGCTGGCTCGGCTTCAGGTCGCCGCCGTCGCTGCTCTTGACGATCGCGTCGCAATCCTTGGCTACCTCAATGACGAGGTTGTCGTACTCGCGCAGCTCGATGCCCTTGAACAGCCGGCGCCAGACCGCGCGGAAATCGACCTCCAGTCCCGGACAGCAATTGGCGACCGACGTGACGGGGCGCGAACTGATCGGATTACCCTTGGCCTCATAGGAGATTTGCGCCGACAGGTTTTTCGGCGTCAGGCCTTTTTGAACGGCGGCGGCCGCAGCATTCGGCTTCGGCGCAGGCAAACCTTCAGCGGCCTTGCGGATGGTGTCGATCTGCCGCCAGGTCAGCGCCAGATAGTTGTTGTCGGCGCCGCACATCAGCGCCGGCATCTTGCGCCGTCCGCGGTCGGTGAAATCGGCGACCTCGTCCGGCTGGCGCAGCAGGTGCAGGAACCATGGCGCCGCGCCGCCCTGAAGGGCCGCGAACACCTGCTGATGCAGGGTCATGATCGCAAGCGTATCCACCGAACCGGAAGCCATCACCGGGCGAATGGCCCGCTGGGTATCCGCGGCTTCCTCCTCAGGCATTGAATCCAGCGAAAGCGCGGGGCGGCCCTTGAAGTCGTTGCCGTTCATCACGGCCACATTCATGAAGCGGACTGTCTCATAGGCGCGCCGGATAATATCGAGGGCGCGCTTCCGCGTGACCTCGGGATCCTCGTTCGGCGCAACGTCGGGGCCGTTGATGACCTGTTCGAGATCGTCGGCGAGCGTGCGCACGAACAGCGAGTCCGGCGCCATCGCCGGCGGCGCGGCGCAGATGCGCGCCTTGGCGGTCAAGGTGCCGCCGTCCTTCAGAGCGAGCTGGACCTCGACAAAGCCGTCGCAGGCGTCATCGAAATAGCCGCGGCTGATCGCGACGTTGTCGAACAGCCAGGACGGTGCCGGCGGGTTGATCGCAAACAGCGAAGGCGGCAGGGTCTGGTTGCTCGCGGGGTGTTCCGGACTGCCCAAACCGAACCACGACTTGCTGCGATCGTAGATCGCGCGGTCTTCACTGATTTGATAGGCGTCGGAACCGGCGTCCTGGGCCTGCGTATCGTCAGTGGGCTGATCGGGCCCGTAGATCAATCCTTGAGCCGGCGTGAAACGCAGGCGGATCTCGGGGTGGTTCTGATTAGGTTTGATGAAGCGCACCGTACCGAAATTGACCGAGGCCTCCGGCGAAATGAAATTGGCGCATCTGCCGGCGAGCGTGTGGCTGCGGTGATCGGAGAACCACCGCGTCTGGGCGTGGATGAGATCGTCGTGGTTGCCGGTTCGACGCACGATCTTGCGATTGGATACGGTGGCCCGCCAGGAAATGCCGTGCTCGTTCAGCTCGTGTTTCCTGAGCAGGGTCGTGGTCAGCGGTTGCAGCGTTTCGTCGGTGTCGGTGATGGCATACACCTCAAGGAACGGCGCAACCGGCCGGATCCGACCTCCGTGCTTGAATTCCAGCCTTGGCGGCGTGACTTCGTCTTTGATCTCGCCGGAGTTTTCATCGACGATGAGCGTCGGCTGGGCCTTGAGCTGGCGATAGCCCAGCGGATCTGCGGGATTGATATCGAGGTCGAACGTATAATTGTCCATCGGCTCGCTGGCCGAGCCCAGCCGGCCGATCGCGAATGGCGGCAAAATTCGCAACTGCTTGATCGTCAACGATCCGCCCTTTCGTTCAACTCCTGCCCGCGAGGATCGCGCCGATCCAGCGCTGCGCCTCGTTGTCGAGCCTGATCAACGTATTCAAATAAATATCGCCGCCGATATCGCCGACTTCTTTCTTGAAACTGGCGCTCACACCGGCAAGGCGGAAAACCTCGTTGCAGGTATGCTGCGAGACCGCGATCAGGTCGCGATGTTGACGCCAGATATCGATTTCCTGCAGCGGCAACCCCAGCGTATACGGCAGTTCGAATGGCGGAGCGGCATGCGCTTTTGGATTCTTGTGATCGTGAAGCGACAGCCGCACCAATAGTCCCGCGATCGTCTTGAGATGATACATTTCGCCGAACGCGCGATGCATGACCATGCCGCGCCGGCCGGGCTGATGCAAAGGTTGGCTGCGGCCAAGCCGGAAGCTGTGTGCGAGATAGTTCAGCAGCAGACGATAGCGCTGGTTGAACAATTGGGCGAACAAATGGGCGGCAGCCGCGCTTTCCAGGTTCGCGGGAATGTAGGTGGTTTTCTTCGGGTTGAGCCTGGCGAAGTCCTCTCGCGTGGTCGGATTTCTCGGAACGTCGTAGGTTGCCTTCCAGGACGGGTCGTTCTTCTGGAGGGCCTTGTATTCTTCGTAAATTTGCACGAAGCGCTCGAAGTGGGATGGCTCGCCGGTGTCATCCGCTTTCAAATGGGGCGCTTCGCCCTGCGCGGATATCGCTCGCAGGGCCTTGACGGCCTGGGCGCGAGTCGCGGCGCGCTCGACCTGCACGTGGGCGTGCCGGCGAGCCATCGAGGAAGGAAATTCGGGCGCAGCCTCCAGCCTGCGGGCACCGGCCGCCTCATCGATATCGCCGTCGGGAGTGAGCTCGCGCGGTTGTGGTTTGTAGCCGCGGCCCCAATCGTTCCAGTCGGCCTGCATATCGTAACTTGCCTCGTTGAATTCCGAGTCAGGAATCCGTCGGGGGTCCGAGATCAGGTCGATAATCTGGTGATAAAGTTCGCCGACCTGATGCAGGTCGGCATTGACGTTGTCTTCACCAAATCGTTTGGCGAGGTCGCGTTTGACTTCCTGGATGCACTCCCATTCTTGACGGGGCCCAATCGAAGACGGTGCGGCCTTTTCACGGCGTCTGCCCGGCGCCATCGCCAACAGCTTCGGCGTCTCGGGATAGATTTTGCCGTGCTCTATTTCGGCAAGCCTTGGCATCTCGGCATAGATGAAGCATTGCAGTGTGGGGATCGAGAGCGGTTCGAGCGAGAACGGGAATGGATAGAACTGGTGATCCCACGGCATCATCTCGCGATGGAAACTGATCGGCGCCCCCAGCAGCACCAGCACGTTCTGAACCGTCAGGAGGTGTCCCATTTCCTCACGGGCGACCGACAGGATGCTGGCTCGCCAACCTTCGACCAGCGCCCGGAGTTCTTCGGTCGGCTGGTCGCTGTTGATGGAGTAGGCGGCGAAGAGATACTGCACCATCAGCGCATGCTCGACCTCCGCGCCTGAAGTCAGAAGCATGACGAGATGATCGCGCCAGCTCATGTCCGGTCGTTTTTTGCTGTAGACCGGGTCCGTTACCTCCACGATCTGGGGATTCGGATCTTTCGGATTTGTCCTGGCGGGGATGTCGGGCAAGGGCACTCCAACGTCAGACGCCTGGAGCCATACCGCGGGCAGCGAAGGCACATCGTGACACGCTACCAAGGCCTTGGAACCAGTAGAGTCGCGGTCAAATGCTGTCAAGGGTTCGCGCCCTTGCACGCAGGGGATTGATCTGCGGCGTCGGGAAGTCATTGATCAATCCAAGATTGCGAGAAAGTCGAATCTAATTTTTGATTGTGGGAACGTCGGATCGCAGCTTTCCTGAAAACACAGGAGGGATCGTTCGCGATGAGATGTCTCAGCTTTCGCCGGGTTGCATCAGTCCAAGCTTGCGTCCGAGCCACTCCGTCGTCGGCGCCTGGATCAGGATCGTCATCAGGATGGTGATGAAGGTGATGGATTCGATCATCTCGGCGCCGGGCGCGTTCATGCCTGACAGCAGGCCCGCCAGCGCCGCCGGGATGATGCCGGTCTCGCGGGTCCAGCACATGAACAGCATCTCGCGAAAGCTCCAGCGCGCGCGGTAGTCGGGCGGGGCGCAAACGAATACTGTCGCCGGACGCGCGACCAGCATCAGCACGGCGGCGATAGCGGCGCCCGTGAGCCAGTATTGGCCGATCAGCGCGAAATCGACCTGCACGCCGAGCAACATGAAAATGAACAGGCGCAGGATAAAGCAGGTGGTCAGCACGAAATCGTCGAGCTTTTGCAATTCGTCCTGACCCATCCTGAAGCCGAAAGCCTCCTTGTTGCCGAGTACGATGCCGGCCACGAACACCGCCATGAAGCCGCTGGCCGCAAGTCCATCGGCCGCGAAATAAGTGCCGATCACCGCTGCCAGCGTGACGACCGGAGCATACTGGGCAAGGAAGCCCCATCTTTGATGGGCGATCAGCAGCGCGGCGAGATAACCGAAAGCCGCGCCGGCGACGATGCCGATGACGGATTGCCGGACGAGATCGGCGATCGCGTGCGCCATCGAAAACTGGCCGCTGCCTGTCGCGGCCGCCAGCACGGTGAAGGTGAGGATGGCTCCCACCGCATCGTTGAAAGCAGATTCGCTCATCACCGTTTGTGCCAGCCGGTCGCGAATGCGCACCTGGCGGAAGATCGGGATCAGCGTGGCCGGATCAGTCGAGGCCAGGGTCGTGCCCAGCAACAGCGCGACGATCAGGGGAATGCCGAGGATGTAATGGGCGGCAAGGCTGACAATTCCGGCGGTAATCAGCACACCTGCGGTCGCTATCACGACGATAGTGATCCAGACCTGCTTCAATACGCCAAATCGCATCGACGCGCCGCCGTCGAACAGGATGTAGCTGGCGCCAAACAGCAGGACGATCTCGTTCAAGGGAGAGCCCGCCTGGATGTCGATCAGCCCGGAGACCTGCGGGCCAAGGGCGATCCCGGCCACCAGAAACACCGCGACATCTGGTACCCGGATCTTTTGCGCCAGCAGGCCGGCGATGGTGCCGACAGCCAGAATGAGGCCGCACGACAGCAAGGTATGCCGGGCGATCTCGATGGCGGCTGACGTTTCCAATTTGCGTTCGATCCGTTTGCAGCGGCCGGTATGTCAGTTCAATGCTTTCAGCCAGCCCGCGATTTCGCTGGCCGCGACATTGGCCTGTGGCAGCAATTTGCCCATGGTGAAGAAGCCGTGAAACTGGCCCGGGAATGTTCTGGTGGTCACGGCGACGCCGGCATCCTTGAGCCGTGCGGCGTATTCGTTCCCTTCGTCGTGCAGGGGATCGGCGCCGGCAGTCAGTACATAGGTTGGCGGCAGGCCGGCCAGCGACCTGGCGCGAGCCGGCGAGGCGCGCCAGTCCCGTCCATCGGCAAGATCGTTCAGATAGTGATCGCGAAACCACTTTACGACGGTGTGGGTGAGCAGGATGCTGGTCCCGGGGTCGCTGTGCGAGGGATGCGTCAATGCAAAATCGGTGGCCGGGTAGATCAGCACCTGGCCCGCAAGATCGGGGCCGTTGCCGTCGCGCGCCGCGAGTGAAACCACAGCGGCGAGATTGCCGCCGGCACTGTCGCCGCCGACCGCCAGCCGCGACGCATCGATCCCGAGTTGTCCGGCATTGCGGGCGATCCATTTGGTTGCCACGATCGCGTCCTCGACGGCGGCGGGGAATTTATGCTCGGGCGCGCGACGATAGTCGACGGAGATCACGATCAGCTCGCCCTCATGCGCGAGCTTGCGGCACACCACGTCGTGCGTATCCAGATCTCCAATCATCCAGCCGCCGCCGTGGAAGAACACCAGGCAGGGCGCAAGGCCGCCAGCCTGTCGCAGTTTTGTCGGCGTGCAGATCCGCGCGGGGATCGCGCCGGAGGGCGAGGGGATCGAAAGCGGCTGCACCGATTTCAGTTCCGGCGGCTCGGGATTGGTGACGAGGCGGCTCTGCAGATACAACGCGCGTGCTTCGGCCGGCGTCAACGTTTCGTATGGCGGCCGGCCGGCGTCCCGGAATGCCTTGAAGACCGCGGCGGCATCGGGATCGAGCACGACGGGCATGACGGAAAAGGCCTCTCGATAATTCAGGATTAGTCATGGACGGGCGATGCAAAGCCGGTCGGCCCCGAGGATGAGCCTAGGCTACGGGCCAGCCGCCGTCCACGGTGCAGACGTACCCGATGACATCGGCGGCGATGACCAGCGCCTCGGCGAGCCCGGCCAAGCCTTGTCGCGACCTGTCGACCTCGACTGCGACAATACGCGCGCATTCGGTTTTGATGATGAGGGCCGCGCCTGATGTGCCCGAACGGCCTTGTTCCGCGCGCCATTCCGCGTGCCGGGAGGGTTCGCCAGACGGGGAGTGGGGCGGCGGCGCGCGGGAAGTCGCCCTTTCCCCGCCGTATTCGGCGTGTTAACCCGATGGCCTGTGGGTGGCTCATAGATTGTACAATGGCGTCAGCCCGATTCGCCTCTTAATGCCGCGCGAGATGCTTCGAACCATTGCCCTCACTGGCTTTGCGGCCCTGCTTGCCGCCTCGACGATCACGCTTGCGCCGCCGGCGCGCGCGCAGATCGGCAACATCTTTTCCGAGCCCAATCCGCGCCCGCCTGGCAATATTCCGCGTGGCAATCAACAGCAGGCGCCCGACGACGAGGAAGTGGTGCCGGAACTGCCGCGGGGCAGGCTGCTGCCGACCCGTCAGCCGCCCGTGCAGTCCGTGCCTCCGCCGGGCCCGGTGCAGTCGCAGCCGCTGGCGCCGCCGCCGGGCACCACGGTGGTTCCGCAGAACACCCCGCCGGGCATCGCAGTCGCGCCGCCCGGCGCCGCCCCGCCGCCGGGACAGCGTCAGTCCAAGGCCGTGCCGCAGGCGCCGGCTCCACTGCAGCCCGGCGACGAGGTTGTCACCGAACCGCCGGCGCAGAAGATCATCAACAAGAAGGCGAGCTTCTCCGGCCTCGACAAGATTACCGGGCGCATCATCAATTTCGACGAGGACATCGGCGAGACCGTTCAGTTCGGCGCGCTGCGGGTCAAGACCGACGCCTGCTATACGCGGCCGGCGACCGAAGCCGCCAATACCGACGCCTTTGTCGAGGTCGACGAGATCACGCTGCAGGGCGAGGTGAAGCGCATCTTTTCCGGCTGGATGTTCGCGGCGAGCCCCGGCCTGCACGGGGTCGAGCATCCGATCTACGATATCTGGCTGACCGACTGCAAAGGTCCGGAAACCACAGTCGTGTCCGCAGCGCCCGAAGCGCCGAAGCCGGTCGCGGCGCCTCCACCGCCGAGGCGTGCGGCGCCGAGGCAGGCCCCGCGACCGCCGCCGCCACCGCCACAACAGCAGACGCAACAGCCGCCGCCACCACCTCCGCCGCAGCAACCCGGCGGGCTGTTCGGGATTTTCCGGCAGTAGGCCCGGCATGATCCCGAAAAGTGGTCACCGGTTTTCGGAAGAGATCATGCCTCTAAATAAAGTCAGCCGCGCTCGGCGATAATGCCGAGCGCTTCAGCGCCGCAGATCGGACGATTGACCGGCAATTTGCGGAAATCCGCGCTCTTGGCGATCGCCCGGTCGAGCAGTACGCCGTAGCGTTGCCGCGGGACTTCAACCGCGCCGAAACTGCGCAAGTGCCTGGTGACATATTGCGTGTCAAGCAGCACGAATCCACCCGCGATCAGCCGTGCCACCAGATGCACCAGCGCCACCTTCGAGGTGTCACGGACGCGGTGAAACATGCTTTCGCCGAAGAAGGCGCCGCCAAGATTGACGCCATACAGCCCGCCGACCAGATCGTCGTTCTGCCAAACCTCGACGCTGTGGCAATGCCCGAGCTCGTGGAGTCCGACATAGAGGTCGCGGATTCGCTGGTTGATCCAGGTGTCCTCGCGCCCCTCCTGCGGCGAGGCGCAGCCGGCGATGATCGCCTTGAACGCGGTATCGACGGTGACGGTAAAGGCATCGGAGCGCACGGTGCGCGCCAGCCGTGAGGACACGTGAAAGCCGTCGAGCGGGATCACGCCCCGCATTTCCGGCTCGACCCAGAACAGGCTCGGGTCGTCGGCGCTTTCGGCCATCGGAAAGATGCCGCAGGCGTAGGCGCGCAGCAGCACTTCGGGCGTGATTTCAGACGGGACGGAGTTGTGCGAGGCCATGCGTGCGAGACTATCGTGTTTTCCGGCGAATGGGAGTCCGGTTCATACGAGGGAAAATACGCCAGGGCAAAAGCTGCGTCAGCCCGCGGCTGTCTTTTCGGGGTTGGTCGCCGGCGCGGGGATGCGATCGAACCGCAGCACGATCCGGGTGCCGGCATGGGCGGGATCGCGTTCGACGCTGGCCTCGAGTTTGCCCGCCATCGCCGTCACGATACGCTGTCCCATCCCGGTGGAGCGCGGATCGGTCTTGGCGTTGAGGCCGACGCCGTCGTCGGAAATCGACAGGATGACATCGCTGCCAAGCGCGCGGAGATCGACGTGGATTGGCCCGGCGCCATCGGGATAGGCGTATTTGATCGCGTTCATCACCAGTTCGTTGACGATAATGCCGATCGCCACCGCGCGATCCGGATCGATCTCGATCTGCTCCGCTTCCAACGTCAGCCGCGACATCCGGTTGCCTTCGGCGGAGCGCCGGAGATCCTCGAGCAGGGCGTCGAGATACTGATTGAGCAGCACGCTTTTGAGGTCGTGCGAGGTGTAGAGTCGACGGTGCACCTGCGCGACCGCGGCAACGCGTCCCATGGCGTTGGTCAGCGCCGCCTTGACGTCGTCCTGCGTGCTTGAACTCGCCTGCAGATGCAGGAGCGAGGCGATGATCTGCAGGCTGTTGCCGACGCGATGATTGACCTCGCGCAGCAGCACCTCGCGTTCGGCGGCAAGCGCGGCATAGCGGTCACGCGAGGCATGAACCTCGGCCTCGGCGTCGTCACGGGCCTTCTGGATCCGCGCCCGCCGGATTGCGCCGTCGGCGGCGACCTGCAGCAGCGGAATGAAGTCGCCCTGGACGTCCTTGACCAGATAGTCGGCTGCGCCGGCCTTCAGCGCCGTGACGGCGATCTTGGAGTCCTGCGATGCCGTGACGAACACCACCGGCGGCGCATGGGGGGTCGCGAGAATGCGATCCAGGGTTTCGAGGCCGTCGAGACCGGGCATGGACTGGTCCAGCGCCACCACGTCGATGCCGCCTTGTTGCAATCGCTCGAGGCCGTGCTGGCCGTCGGCGGCATGGACGACGCGGAAGCCCGCTCGCGTCAGGCCGCGCTCGACCAGCCGCGCCAGCCCGGCGTCGTCGTCGATATACAGAAGGGTGGGCCTGGGGGCGGTCATGGCGCGGCGTGCGGAACCTGGATGACGGAGAAAAACAGGCCAAGCTGACGGATGGCGTTGGCGAAGCTTTCGTAGTTCACCGGCTTGGTGATGTAGACGTTGCAGCCGAGTTCATAGCAGCGCTTGATCTCCTGTGAATCGTCCGTCGTGGTCAGCACCACCACGGGCGCGCATTTCAGATGCCTGTCCTCCTTGACCCGCCGCAGGATGTCGATGCCGGTCATGTCGGGCAGATTGAGATCGAGCAGGATCAGCAGCGCGTCGCCCTTGTGGCGGCTGCCGGCGCCGAACAGGTAATTCACCGCCTCGGTGCCATTGGTGAACGGCACGATATCGTTGTTGACGCCAGAGCGGCGGATGTTGCGCTCGATCAGGCGGGCGTGTCCCTCGTCGTCCTCGATCATGACGATGGTAACTGGCTTGCTCATGAATCTCCGTTCCGGTTTGTGGTCGCCCACACAAGGGGCAGCGTGATCGTGAACGTACTTCCCCGGTTCAGTTCCGACGTCACCGACATGGTGCCACCAAGCCGGCGCACCAGCGCGCGAACATAGGCGAGCCCGATGCCTTCTCCAGGTTTGTCCTGGGTGCCGGCGCGGCGGAAAAGGTCGAAAATCCGCTGGTGATCCCTGGGATCGATGCCGCGGCCGTTATCGGCGATCTCGAAGATCGCGAAGCCGAGCTTGGTGCGGCCACGCACCCTGATGTCGCCGGGAACGCCCGGTTTGAGATATTTGAGCGCGTTGTCGATCAGGTTGGAGAAGATCTGCTCGATCGCCAGCCGGTCGCTGACGATGCTCGGCAGCGGTTCGATGTGGATTTCTGCTTTCGCCTCGGCGGCCTGATGCGCCACCGTCGCGACGATGCCTGCGATCAGTTCCCGGATGTCGATCTTCACGGGCTCGAACCGGCGCCGCCCCTCGCGGGTCAGATTGAGGATCGCCGAGATCAGGCGATCCATCTTGGCAATCGACGATTTGATGAAGCCGAGCGCCTCGGCAAAGTCCTGCGATAGCTGCCCGTCTTCGCCTCCCAGCAGCGGTTCGACATCGTCGCCGTCGGCTGGCATCAGCGGCGCTTCCGCGCCGGCACGGTCCAGTGTCGCGATCCGCCGGAAGATGTCGCCACGCAACTGCTCAAGTTCGCTGGTGAAACCCATGATGTTCACCAGCGGCGAGCGTAGATCGTGGCTGACGATATAGGCGAAGCGTTGGATCTCGTCATTGGCCTCGCGCAGATCAGCGGTGCGTTCGTCGACCATGGTTTCGAGATTGAGGTTGTTGTCGCGCATCCGGGATTCGGCGTCGTCGCGTGCGCGCGACGAGCGCCGCACCAGCCAGATCGAAATGGCGGCGAGCACAATCACGAGACCCGAGCCTGCGACGGTCACGACCGATGCCAGTTGCTGGGTACCGTCCGCGGTCCTGGTGCGTTGTGCGAGCGACCGATCCTCTTCGGCCCGCATGTTTTCGACGACGTCGTTCATTCGCTGGGCCAGATTGTGGGTATCGGCTTCGCGCATGACTTCGACGCCACCAGGCGCATCATGGCGGTTGGCGAAATCGATGGACCGGGCGAATTCTCCGAGCAGGCCCTCTATCGGCTGCTGCAGCCGTTTGACATTCTCGATCTGAACCGGATTGTCGCCGATCAGGGACCTGAGCTTGTCGACGTCGGCGACCACGGCCGCGGCCGCCGTCTCATATTCGGCGCGAAAGCGAGGTTCGGACGTGAGCAGAAAGCCGCGCGTGGCGCTTTCGGCGCGGCGGAGCTCCAGAAGCAGGGCGTTCATCTGGTTTTCCACCTCGACCGTGTGAACCACCCGACCGTTGTCCTTGCGCGACTGATTGACGAGGACAACCGAGGTCGTGCTGATTGCGACGAGCACGAAAAGTCCCGCCGCCAGCAGAAGGATCTGGCCAATCGCCCGGCGGGGCGTGGCATCAACCGTTACAAGTGCCTCATCCAGCGAAATCGACTATCCCCGCGGGAGGGTCCCCGGCGAGTCGACACAACGCCGGCCGGGGCGAATTGTTCCCGGACTTCGCGGACATTTTGGAGGAGGGAGGGCTTTAGCCGGTGGCCTTGCCGGCCAGATATTGCTCCAGCCAGTGGATATGGTAGTCGCCGTCGATGATACTGGGCTCGCGGACCAGCGCCCGGAACAGGGGCAGGGTGGTCTCGATTCCCTCCACCACCATCTCGTCCAGCGCCCGCCGCAACCGCATCAGGCATTCGGCGCGGGTCTTGCCATGCACGATCAATTTGCCGACCAGCGAATCGTAATAGGGCGGGATCACGTAACCTTGGTAAACCGCCGAATCGATTCGCACGCCGAGGCCGCCCGGCGGATGGTATTGTAAAATCCGCCCCGGCGACGGCCGGAAGGTTTGCGGGTTTTCCGCGTTGACGCGGCATTCGATGGCGTGACCGATGATCGCGATCTCGTCCTGCGTCGCCGGCAGTTCGCCGCCCGCCGCGATTCTTATCTGCTCCAGCACGAGGTCGATGTCGGTGATCATCTCGGTGACGGGATGCTCGACCTGGATGCGGGTATTCATCTCGATGAAATAGAATTCGCCGTCCTCGTACAGGAACTCGATGGTGCCGACACCGAGATATTTTATGTCCTGCATCGCCTTGGCGCAGGTCGCGCCGATCTTGGCGCGCGCGGCTGCCGTCAGCACCGGCGAGGGGCCTTCTTCCCAGACTTTCTGATGGCGCCGCTGCAGCGAGCAGTCGCGCTCGCCGAGATGGATCGCGCCGCCGCGACCGTCACCCAACACCTGGATTTCGATATGGCGCGGTTTCTTCAGGTATTTTTCCAGATACACCGAGGGATCGCCGAATGCCGACCTGGCTTCATTGGAGGCGGTCGACAGCGCCAGCAGCAGGTCGTCGGCGGTTTGGGCGACCTTCATGCCGCGGCCACCGCCGCCGGCCGCCGCCTTCACCAGCACCGGAAAGCCGATCGCCTTCGCAATCGCCATCGCGTCGTCATCGGGACCGACCGCGCCGTCGGAGCCCGGGACCACGGGAATGCCGAGCCGCTTGGCGGTTTTCTTGGCCTCGATCTTGTCGCCCATCAGGCGGATATGCTCGGCTTTCGGGCCGATGAAATCCAGATTGTGTTCGGCCAGGATCTCGGCAAAGCGGGCGTTTTCCGAAAGGAAGCCATAGCCGGGATGCACGGCATCGGCGCCGGTGATCTCGCAGGCCGCGAGCAGCGCGGGTATGTTGAGGTAGCTGTCTTTGGACGGCGGCGGGCCGATGCAGACGCTCTCGTCGGCCAGCCGCACATGCATGGCGTCGGCATCGGCGGTCGAATGCACCGCGACCGTGGAGATGCCGAGTTCCTTGCACGCGCGCAGCACGCGCAGTGCGATCTCCCCGCGATTGGCTATGACAATCTTATCGAACATGGGTTTCCAGGTGGCGAGTAGCGGATGGCGAATAGCAAATGGAAGCGAACGATCATTCGCTACTCGCTATTCGCCCCTCATTCCCCTCATTCAATAATCACCAGAGGTTCGCCGAATTCGACCGGCTGACCGTCTTCGACCAGAATTTGCGTTACGATGCCCGCCCTCGGCGATGGAATCTGGTTCATCGTCTTCATGGCTTCGATGATCAGGAGTGTCTCGCCCACCGACACCCTGCTGCCGACTTCGATGAACGGCTTGGCGCCCGGCTCGGAGGCCCAATAGGCGGTGCCGACCATCGGTGAAGGCACGACGCCCGGGTGCTTGCTGACGTCAGTGACGGCGGCGGGCGCTGCGGCAGCGGCAGCAGGGATCGCGACCGCCTGCGCGCTCGCCGGAACGGAAGCCGTTATGCTGATGTTGCGCGCGACCCGCACCCGAAGGCCGGCGCGCTCGATTTCGATCTCGGTCAGGTTGGTTTCGTCGAGCAGCAGCGCCAGTTCGCGAATCAGCGCACTGTCGTCGCTTCTGGATTTTGCGGCTGCGGGGTTGTCAGGCGGACGCGCCATAATCTCGATTCCTGGACATTCTGTGACGTGAGGCGGTCAGGCCTTGGCCGTGAGGCCGAGCTTGGCAGCAAGGCCATTGATCGCGAGCCGGTAACCGTCGATGCCGAAGCCGGAGAGCATCGCGAAAGCGGCCCCGGCGGTGAGGGAATGATGGCGGAAGTTCTCGCGGGCGTGGATATTGCTGATGTGCACCTCGACCGCTGGAATTTTCACGGCCATCAAGGCATCGCGCAGCGCGATCGACGTGTGCGAGTAGCCGCCGGCATTGACGATAATCCCGGCGGCGTTGTTCGCATGTGCCTCGTGGATGAAATCGACCAGTTCGCCCTCGTGATTGGATTGGCGGCACTCGGCCTTGAGGTCGAATCGTGCGGAGGTTGTGACGCACAATTTCTCCACATCAGCGAGCGTCGCGTGGCCGTAGGTCTCGGGCTCACGGACCCCCAACAGATTGAGGTTCGGGCCGTTGAGGACGTAAATTGTCTTGGTCGTTTTGGCAGGTGTATTGGCCATCCATATCCCGGCGATGTGGGGTGGGTGGCGCGGTTATAGGTAACAACGGGGCCAAGGGGAAGCCTTTAGGCCATCCCGGGCTTGCCCCAACTGCCTCATCCAGTTCGAAAAAAGAGCCGTAGAACCTGCGGAAACCCTTCGTTAACCAAGGTCAAAGGATGGGTTCCCGAGGGCGTTCGGGGCAGACAAAAAAATGGCGGACATTGCTGTCCGCCGCAAAAGGCTGGTGCTGGCCGCCGGATCAGGTCTCCAGCACCGCGACGATCTCCAGGCTTCGCGGATCGATCACCACGATCTGCTCGCCGACCAGGATGTATTCATATCCGCGCCATTCCGGATAGATCGAGACGACTTCCGTCGGAAGCCTATGGAACGTCACGTCACGCGGAACGCGGGTACCGACCGCGATCGCGAAGTTCACATGGGTCACCGGGGCAACACGCTGCTCCCTGATCACGCTCGTGATCCTGGTGCGCTGTTCCGTCGACAGCTTTGCGCCGGCGCCGGCCTGGCCCACGGTCTGCGAATCGCGGCCGGTCTTACCTTCAGCCTCGCTGTTCATCCTCTCGTCGTTGCGTTGTGCGTTCCTGTTCTCGTTCTCGCCGCGGCGTTGCGCATTCATCCTCTCGTCGTTTCGCTGCGCGTTCTTGTTTTTCTCGCGGCCTTCATGCTGCGCATTCTTGTCCTCCCGGCCTTCGTTCTTCATGCTCTGGCCGACGGTCTTGCCTTTTTCCGCATTTTCTTCGCTGCTCAGCGTCTTGTTCTTCGATCCCTGCTTGCTTTCCTCAGCGTGCTGGTTCCGCGATTTCGTCTCGGACTGCGTCGATTTCATTTCCGGCCGCGCCGCATCATGGTTCATCTGGCCGCTGGTTCCGTGTTCGGATGTTGCGCCGCCCGGTTGCGTGGCAGATGGAGCTTCTCGGCCCATGCCTCCGCCCTGTGCATTGGCCAGACCGGTTCCCGCCATCAGCGCGAAAACGGCAACCGAAATCATCAAGCGATTGGTCATAATATCTCCTTGCACATTTGCATTGCCCTCGCCGACAACGGTGGGCGATGCGCGATGTTCCGAGATATCCCCGGTTCCTTCCGGCTTTGTTGATTGTGTGAATGGGCGATGAATGCGCCACATGGCTTAAAACAAAGCCGGCGGACCGACCGCCGGCTTTTCAACCTTCTTGATGGTGGACTGTCCGGTTGTCAGTCTCAGGACGCTTTAATCACAGCACTCCCTAACCGCAGGAAGTCTTAACCGCAGGAAGTCTTGCCGCAGCGGGCGAGGTCGATCTTCTCCTTGAGACCGTCGAGCCCGATCGCGCCGACCACAACCTCCTTGCCGATCACATAGCTCGGCGTTCCGTTCATGCCCATCGCCTCCGCAAGCTTGAAGTTCTCCGCGATCGTGGCCTTCACTTCCGGGCTCGTCAGGTCCTTTTCGAGCCGCGCCATGTCGGCGCCGGCATCCTTGGCGGCGGCCATCGCATGCGCCTTGTCCGCCGGCCCGCGTCCGCCGAGCAACTTCTGGTGGAATTCGAGATATTTCTTGCCGTCCGGATCCTGCATGCGCAGGGCGATCGCGACCTGGGCCGCCTCAACCGAGCCCGGGCTCAGCACCGGGAATTCCTTCAGCACGACCCTCAGCTTGGGATCGGTCTTCATCAGATCAAGCATGTCGGCCATCGCGCGTTTGCAAAAACCGCAATTGTAGTCGAAGAACTCGACGAAAGTGACGTCGCCGTCCTTGTTGCCGAGCACGACGCCGCGTGGCGAGTTGAAGATCGCCTTCGCATTCTCGGTGACGCTTGCTTCATGCTTGCGGGATTCCTCGGCTGCCTGGCGCTTGCTCAATTCGCCCATGGCTTCTTCCAGCACCTCGGGATGCGACACCAGGTAGTTCTTGATGATCGCCTCGATGTCACTCTTCTGGGCGTCGGAAAAATTCTGCGCCGATGCGCTGGGCGGGGCGGCGCACAAGGCCAGCGCGAACAGGGCAGGGATGAGCACGCGAAGCGAAGGCATTGGCGAGTCCTCTTGGCAAAAGCCGATCTTGAAAACCATTGTCGATCAGTACCTGATAGTCTGGCGCGGGTGCATTTTCAGTTGCTCTTCTGGCCCGGCATCGGTTTGGCGGTGACGATATCGTCGGCCCTGACCCATCCGGGCGTGCCGATTGCGAAGCGGGTCTTGGCGCGCGCGGCCAGTTCACGCGCGGTCTTGTTGTCGCCGCGAAGGTAAGCGGCCTGCGCCGAGGCCAGATCGGCTTCAGCGTAGTCTCCCTTGCGGCCGTAAGCCATCGCGAGCTGGGTATAGCCGAGGGGGGCCTCGGTTTCCCGGCTGACCGCGGCACGCAGAATCGTGATGGCCTCGTCCGTATAGGCCTTATTATCGGTCCCGACGAGCGCCTGCCCCAGTAACATCTCGATGAGCGGGGCGTTATGGGAGAGTTGAACCGCCCTGCGCAACGGCGCGATGGCCTCGGCGGGCTTGCCGCCTTCCAGCAGCGCCTGGCCGCGCAGCTCGTAAAAATACGGGTTGGCGGGCTGCATCTGGATCAGCGCATCGATCTGGATCAGCGCATCGCGCAGGTCGCCGTGGCGATAGGTCGCGATGGCGTGGGCGTAGCGCGCGGGCATGCTGGTGTCCGACAGCGGATAGCGCCGGTACACGGTATCCGGCTTTTCCATGAAAGCCGAGATCTTGGCGCGCACCATGTTGTGGCGCATTTGCAGCGCCGGATCGTCCTTCTTGTCCCAATAGGGGCTGGACCGCGCCAACCCCTCAAGTGCTGCGACGCGGTCGGCCGGCATCGGATGCGACTGCAGGTACGGGTCGGCGCCGTGCGAAGCGAAAAGGCTGTCATTGCTGAACCGTTTGAAGGTTTCATACATGCCCTTGGGGGACTGGCCGGTCTCGGTCAGGAATTTCACGCCGGCGCGGTCGGCGTTTTCCTCCTGCTGGCGCTGATAGGACAACAGCGAGTGTTGAATGATCGACTGCGGCGCCGAGAGGGCGGCGGCGCCGGCATTGGCCAGGCCGCCATTGCTGCTGCCGGCCCGGGCTCCCGCCACCACCGCGCCTGCGCCGAGCAGCATGGCGATGATCAATTGGGTCTGGGCATGGGCAATCTGTTCGCGCATCTTGGCGAGATGGCCGCCGGCGAGATGGCCGGTCTCGTGCGCCAGCACGCCGATCAACTGGTTCGGCGTCTCCGATTGCATGATCGCGCCGTAGTTCACGAAAATGCGGCGGCCGTCGGCGACAAAGGCGTTGAACGCGCTGTCGTTGATGATCACGACCTGGATGTTCTGTTTTTCCAGCCCCGCCACGCGGAGAATCGGCCGGGTGTAATCGCGCAGCAATTGCTCCGTCTCGGTATCGCGAATGACCGGCGGGCCTTTCGCTCCCTGCGCAGCGGCTGGCGCCGGGCCAAGAGTCGGCGGCAGGACCGGGCTCAGGGTGAGGGCGACCGCGGCGGCAACGGCGGTCAGTTTCGGTACTTTCCTGCCCTGGGCGAGGCGCAGCAGCATCGGACGGTCTTTAATCGTTGGCGGCGGATTGGATACTGGGATATGCCCTACCAAACCGCCGAATGCGGCTAGTCTGGGGCACCGATCGAAGTAGCAGAAAAGTAGCAAATCTCGATGCTTGACGCGACACTCGGAGACCGTGCCAGGGCTGTTTTGACGGCGTCCGGGCGCAGTGATGTTCCACCTTTCATGGTGATGGACGTGATGGCCGCGGCGGCTCGGATCGAAGCCTCCGGCGGTCAGGTCATCCACATGGAAGTCGGGCAGCCGGCGGCGCCGGCGCCCAAAACCGCCATCGCCGCCGCGCGCGCCGCGCTCGAGGGCGGGCGGATCGACTACACCTCCGCGCTCGGCATTCCCTCGCTGCGGGCGCGGATCGCGCGACACTATGGCGAGACCTATGGCTGCGCGGTGGATGCCGACCGGATCGTGGTCACGACGGGTTCGTCGGGTGGGTTCATCCTGGCTTTCCTCGCGCTGTTCGAACCCGGAGATCGCGTGGCGGTCGCGGTGCCCGGCTATCCGCCCTATCGTCACATCCTGACCGCGCTAGGCTGCGAGCCGGTGCCGATCCGGACCTCGAGCGAAACCCGTCACGCGCTGACCGGTGAAGCGCTGCTCGCCGCGCATCGCCAAAAACCACTGCAAGGCGTGCTGGTCGGCAGCCCGGCGAACCCGACGGGGACCATGATGTCGCGCGAGGCGCTCACCAGCCTGATGGCGGCGGCCGAAGGCGCGGGCATTCGTTTCATATCGGATGAAATCTATCACGGCCTCGACTACGCATTTCCCGCGGTGACGGCGGCGGAGCTTTCGCCGCAGGCGCTCGTCATCAATTCGTTCTCGAAATATTTCTGCATGACCGGCTGGCGGGTTGGCTGGATGGTGGTGCCGGAGCAACTGGTGCGGCCGATCGAACGGTTGCAGCAAAACCTCTCGATCTCGGTGCCGACGCTGTCGCAGATCGCCGCCGAAGCGGCGTTCGAGGGCCGCGAGGAGATGGAGGCGATCAGGCACGGCTATCAGGAGAACCGCCGCGTCCTGGTCGAGGGCCTGCCGCGCGCGGGTCTTACGGATTTTCTGCCGGCCGACGGCGCCTTCTACCTTTACGCGGATGTCTCGAAATTCAGCTCCGACAGTTTTGCATTCGCCGGCGAGATGCTGGAGAAGATCCACGTCGCCGCCACCCCCGGCATCGACTTCGATCCGGTGCATGGCCGCGCTTTCGTCCGGTTTTCCTATGCGCGCTCGCTTGCGGAAATGCACGAGGCCGTATCGCGCATCGCAGGCTGGCTGGCTCGCTAATTTAGCGCCACAAGGTTCGCGGTGTTGGCGTGCGGCCTTCGCTCGGAAGCGTCGTGGATCAGATGTGCGAAAGGCCGCCCGGTTTTGCAGGGCGGCCTTCATTGGATCGGCTCGGAGGCGTCGCCTATTCGCCGCTGCCGAAGCGCCGCGACCACCAGCCTGCCTTGCGCGGCCGCCTGTCGCTGGCGGGCTCGGTCTCCGGCTGCGCCGGAGCCGGCGGTTCGGCCGGTCGCTGTTCGGCCGGCGGCGCGCTGGCCGGTGGGCTGTCGAGCAGGAAGCCGGCTTTTTCGCGCACGGTCGAGCGCCGGTTCCCGGCCTTCTCGACCTCCCGGGCGGTTTCTTCCGTGGCGGCCGGGTGAGCGGCTTCCGGCTGGCCGTAATCGCCAGGCTGCGAAACCGTCGTTGGCGCGGACGGTTCAGGCTGGATTTCCGGCAGGGGTTGCTCGGACGGTCCGCCGTCGAAATCGGCAACCGCTGCCGCGGCTTCCGGAGCCGAAGGTGGCCCGAGTTCGTCGGCAATCGACCCGGTCAAACCATCCTCCGGCGCGCCGCGCCGACGACGTCCGCCGCGACGTCCCCGGCGGCGGGGCCGCCGGTCGCCGCCGTCGCCCTGATCGGCGCGCGCCAGACCCGGCTGCTCCCCGGTCTCGTTCTCGTCGGTTTCCGTTTCGTCGGTGCCTGCGCCTGCGTCCGCCGCGGCGCCCGCTGCGTCATGCTCCTCGCGATGATCGTCTCGCCCTGAGCCGCCTTCACGCTCGCCGGGACGGCTGCGGCGCCTGCGCCGCCGCTTGCGCTTGGGACCGTCGCCGGCTTCACTGGCCACGGCGTCACCGGTGAGCCCTTCGCTCTCCTCGGTTTCCACCTCGGCTTCGGACTCGACATCGAGTTCCTCGTCCTCGTCATAGGGTTCGTCGACCTGCGGCGGGGAGGCTGCGGCCTGGGCGGCCAGGAGCGCCTTGGCGGCCTCCAGCGTGTGCACCTGCTCGCCGCGATCGATGATGAAGGACTGCTGGCCGCTTACGGTCGGATCGGCGATCACCGCCAGCGTGACCTTGAAGCTGCTTTCGAGGTCGCGCAGATGGCCGCGCTTGTGATTGAGAACATACAGCGCGACGTCGGTGCGCGTGCGCACCACGAGATTGTGGGTCGCGCCCTTCATCAAGATCTCTTCCAGTCCGCGCAACAATTGCAGCGCCACCGAAGATACCGAACGGACGTGGCCGCTTCCGCCGCATTGCGGGCAGGGCTCGGTCGAACTCTCCAGCACGCTGGCGCGGATGCGCTGGCGCGACATTTCGAGCAGACCGAAATGCGAGATGCGTCCGATCTGGATTCGCGCACGGTCCTGCCGCAGGCAATCAGAGAGCTTGCGTTCGACCGAACGGTTGTTGCGCTTTTCGTCCATGTCGATGAAGTCGATCACGATCAGGCCCGCCAGATCGCGCAGGCGCAGTTGACGTGCGACTTCCTCGGCGGCCTCGAGATTGGTCTTGAGCGCGGTATCCTCGATGTGATGCTCTCGGGTGGAGCGGCCTGAGTTGACGTCGATCGAGACCAGGGCCTCGGTCTGGTTGATCACGATGTAGCCGCCGGAGCGCAACTGCACGGTTGGCGAGAACATGGCGTCGAGCTGGCTTTCGACGCCCATTCGCGAGAACAGCGGCTGGCCGTCGCGGTACTGCCGGACCGCGCGCACGTTCGATGGCATCAGCATCTTCATGAAATCGCGGGCTTCGTGATAGCCGGCCTCGCCGGCGACCTGGATTTCATCGATTTCCTTGTTGTAGAGGTCGCGCAGCGAACGCTTGATCAGCGAGCCCTCCTCGTAGACCAGCGTAGGCGCCTGCGAGTTCAGGGTCATGTCGCGGACGGTTTCCCACATACGGATCAGGTATTCGAAGTCGCGCTTGATCTCTGGCTTGGTGCGCGAGGCGCCGGCGGTGCGCAGGATGATGCCCATGCCCTCGGGCACGTCGAGATCCTGCACCACTTCCTTCAGGCGCGAGCGGTCCTGCGCGCTGGTGATCTTGCGGCTGATGCCGCCGCCGCGCGCGGTGTTCGGCATCAGGACGGCGTAGCGGCCGGCGAGCGAGAGATAGGTGGTGAGCGCGGCGCCCTTGTTGCCGCGTTCTTCCTTGACGACCTGAACCAGCATCACCTGGCGGCGCTTGATGACTTCCTGGATCTTGTATTGGCGGCGAGGACGGAAGGTGCGCTCCGGCACTTCTTCCAGCACGTCGTCGCCGCCGACGGATTCGACAACATCGTCTTCGGCCTCGTCACCATCATCCTCATCGTCATGCGGCTCTTCGCCGCGTGAGATGGCGGACCGTTCAGCATGATCCGCGGCGCCGTCGCCTTCCTGTTCCGCATGAATTGCGTCTTCGGCATCGGCGGCAATTTCGCGGCCGTTCTCGTCATCCGGGCGCTCTTGATAATGGTCGTCTTGATGATGATCGTCTTGGAGATGATCGTCGTGCACGTGGTCCTGACGAGAGGGATCCGGATACGACGGCTCATCATGAGCATCCGCGCCGACCGGAGCCGGTTCGGAAGCCTCGACAGCCGTCTCGGGCGTTGCCGAACGGAACGACCCTGACGGTGTCTCGACGTCGTGGGCATGGTCCTGATCGTCATGCGCATGGTCGGGATCATGATCGATGTGGTCCTGATGTCCTTCATGACTCAGATCGGCGGCCTGATGCTCATCGTCATTTCCGTCGCCTTGAACATCGACGTGACCTTCGCTGCCATGTTCGTGAGGGTCATGCTCATGGTGACCATGCTCACGGTGATCGTACTCATGCGCCTGCTCGGCATCGCCTTGATCGGGGCCCGCGTCCTCGACCACGGCGCTTTGCACACGGTCGCCGTGACCGCGGCGGCGCGAACTCCGATGACGCGAACGGCGGCGGTTGGAACGGTTTTCGGTTTCTTCCTCGGCCTCTCGGTGGGCGCGCTCGTCGGCTTCGATCAGCGCCTGCCGGTCGGCGACCGGGATTTGATAGTAGTCCGGGTGGATTTCGCTGAAGGCGAGGAAGCCGTGCCGGTTGCCGCCATATTCGATGAAGGCGGCCTGCAGCGATGGCTCTACGCGCGTGACCTTGGCGAGGTAGATATTGCCGCGCAGTTGCTTGCGCTGGGCGGTCTCGAAGTCAAATTCTTCGACGCGGTTGCCGCGGACCACAACGACCCGGGTCTCCTCCGGGTGGGTGGCGTCGATCAACATTTTGTTGGGCATTTTGGAACTCTTGACGGCGGCGGGCGCGTAGGGCCGGGCGCATCGGTCGCGCGACCGGGGGACGCGACGGTCCACCTGATTCGGGGGTGAGGGGAAGGCCGAAACGCAACCTTGGGCGCCTCGCCGAACATGATTCGCGCAGAACAAGGCGACGCGCCGAGCTTTTGCTCCGCAGCGGCGCGGTTCTTCCGTCGATCCTGATCGGCAATACAGTCTGGCGCATCAAGCGTCGGCCCGTCTGAACACGTTGGCGGCAAAAAAGCCGCCTTGTCTGTCGCTGAAGGCTCGGCGTGGTGCCGAAGCGCTTACCGGCCATCGCATATCGAGGCCTTGCGGCGCGGTAATCAGTTGCGCCGTGTCTGAATTCGTCCCGGGAACAAGGTAGTTAACCTAGGACCGAACGCCGCTCGGGCTCAAAACCGCCGCTCCATATCAGCCGCGCGCTGCGCTGGCCGGGGAGGGATCGGAAAGACGCTGGAACCGGAAATAACCGAGGTTCCGGCGTTGCACCGGGAGGCTGAACGCGACACAACCGGGAGTATTAGCCATCAGCTCCCCGTACATACGTGGATTGGCGGCCCGGCGCAAGGGAGGCGTCGCCATGCTGCAACAGTCCCCGTTATTCTCGATTAGTTCCTTAAACCACGATTAACCGTGTAGTTTTAATGCGGTAAGAGGGCTGCTCGGAGGCCATCAATATTGACGAGCCGCGCAAATCATCGTGTTTTGCTGGGGGCTGGGCTCTTGTGCGCTGCAGCTTTGGCGTGCGCCAATATCTCCCTGGCCGGTGCCGAAGAGCAGTCTCAGCCGGCGGTCGCGACTTCCGGTTTTCCCACAGCCTCCGACGCCCGGCTGGCGGGTGATACCAAGCAAACCCGCTTCATCCTCGACCTCGATAAGGCGATTCCGTTTCACGCGTTTGCGCTCGCCGATCCTTATCGTGTGGTGGTCGACATTCCCCAGGTCAATTTCACGCTTCCCGCCGGAACCGGCAGCGCCGGGCGCGGCCTCATCAAGGCGTTCCGCTACGGTCTCGTGATGCCCGGCGGCTCGCGGATCGTGTTCGATCTGACGGGTCCGGCTAAGGTCGCCAAATCCTATATGCTCGACGCCGCCAACGGCCAGCCGCCGCGGCTGGTGCTGGAGTTCGAGGAAGTGGACCGCACCACCTTTGTGCAGTCGCTCGCCACCGCAAATCGCCCCGAGCTAAGGCCAGCGATCTCGGATTCGATGGATGCCGTGGCTCCAGCCACCATACCTGCCGAACCGACCAAGCCGGCGGTGGCCGATCCTCGTCCGCTGATCGTGATCGATCCCGGCCATGGCGGCATCGATAACGGCACCCAGGCCAGCGGCGAAAGCGAAAAGAACCTGGTGCTGGGATTTGCGCTGGCGCTACGGGATCGCATCGAAAAGAGCGGCAAGTACCGGGTCGCCATGACCCGTACCGATGACACTTTCATTCCACTCGACGACCGCGTAAAGATCGCGCGCAACCTGTCGGCGGCGCTGTTTGTGTCGATCCATGCCGACGCGCTGCCACGCCGTGAAGGCGATGCTCAGGGCGCCACGATCTACACGCTGTCCGACCGCGCGTCCGACGCCGAGGCCGAGCGGCTGGCGGAAGCGGAAAACAAGGCCGATGTGATCGCGGGTGTCAACCTGACCGAGGAGCCGACCGAGGTCGCCGACATCCTGATCGATCTCGCGCAGCGCGAAACCCGAACCTTCTCAAATCGCTTCGCGCGCCTGCTCGCCGGCGAGATGAAGAATTCCGCGCGAATGTACAAGCACCCGTTGAAGTCGGCAGGCTTCCGGGTGCTGAAAGCGCCCGATGTGCCATCGGTGCTGGTCGAACTCGGCTACGTTTCGAACAAGGGTGATCTCGAACATCTGGTATCGGAGAACTGGCGCTCGAAGACCGCAGCGTCGATGGCGCAGGCGATCGACGCCTTCTTTGCAAAGCGGCTGGCGACGGCTGGACCGGCAAACTAGAGGCGGAAACCGCACCGAACTGAAAGCCCTAGTTTGGCCACAGCGGCGGCTCTATAAACCGCCACAAGGTCGCCGGAATCGTTCAGGAATTCCGCTCGAGCCCGGGCAGGTTAAGTATTGGGACGTGTGTCGTAGGAGACCGATCCGGCCCGCGATCGCGCGTAACGGTCGCTGTACGTGCCATTGTAGTTAGAAAACACGGCGTAGTTAGAAAACACGACGGACTTGGAAAAACGCGGCGCCGTTGCGCCAGGCTTGGGAATGGACACTCGATAATGCGCTTGCTGGTGCGATTCCTGGGCTTCCTGTTCGCGGCCGGAACTGTCATGTTCCTGGTGGGCGTGGCTGCCGTGGCGGGGCTGATCTGGCATTTTTCCAAGGACTTGCCTGATTATTCTCAGCTGCAGGATTACGAACCGCCGGTGATGACGCGCGTCCATGCCGCCGACGGTTCATTGCTTGCCGAGTACGCCAAGGAACGCCGGCTGTATCTGCCGATTCAGGCGGTTCCGAAACTTGTGATCAACGCGTTCCTCGCTGCCGAAGACAAGAATTTCTACGAACATGGCGGCATCGACTTTTCCGGCATGGTGCGCGCCGCGATACTCTATGCGGAAAACTATGGTTCCAACCGCCGGCCGCAGGGTGCCTCTACCATCACCCAGCAGGTGGCGAAGAACTTCCTCCTGACCAACGAGGTCTCGTTCACCCGAAAGATCAAGGAAGCGCTGCTCGCAATGCGGATCGAGCGCGCCTATTCGAAAGACAAGATCCTCGAACTCTATCTCAACGAAATCTATCTCGGCCTCGGCGCTTACGGTATCGCTGCGGCGTCGCTGGTCTATTTCGACAAATCGGTCAACGAACTCACGGTCGCGGAGGCGTCTTACCTCGCCGCACTGCCGAAAGCGCCGGCGGCGCTGCATCCGGTGCGCAACCACGATCGAGCGATCGAGCGGCGCAACTATGTGATCGATCGCCTGCTGGAAAACGGCTGGATCAAGCAGGCCGACGCCGACACGGCCCGCAAGGCCCCCCTGATTGTCACCAACCACACCACCGCCGGGCACACATTCGCCGGCGAATATTTCGCCGAAGAGGTCCGCCGCGACGTCTTCGAGCGCTATGGCGAGAAAAAGCTTTATGAAGGCGGTCTTTCGGTGCGGACTACGCTGGATCCGAAGATCCAGGTGATGGCGCGCAAGACCATGGCCGCCGGCATCGTCAATTACGACGAGGCTCAGGGCTGGCGCGGCGCGCTCAGCAAGATCGACATTTCAGGCGACTGGGGCGTCAAGCTTGCCGACATCAAATCGCTGTCGGACATCTCGCCGTGGCGAATGGCGGTCGTGCTTGAGACCAACGACCAATCCGCGCGAATAGGATTTCAGCCGGGCCGCGAACTCGGCGGCGCCGTCAGCAAGGATCGGCAGACCGGCATCATCACTTTGGAAGGCGTCAAATGGGCCAAGGCGGCTAGCGGTCCGACGAAGGGCCGGGCGCCGACGTCGGTGTCGCAGGTCCTTTCGCCCGGCGACGTGATCTATGTGGATCCATTGCTCAAAGACGGCAGTCCGGTCGACGGCCAGTTCCGGTTGCGGCAATTGCCCGAAGTCTCCGGCGCCATGGTGGTGATGGATCCTCATACCGGTCGCGTGCTCGCGATGGTCGGCGGATTCTCGTTCGACCAGAGCCAGTTCAATCGCGCGACGCAGGCCTACCGGCAGCCGGGCTCGTCGTTCAAGCCGATCGTGTACTCCTCCGCGCTCGACAACGGATACACGCCTTCCACGGTCGTGGTCGATGCGCCGATCGAAATCGACCAGGGGCAGGGCGCCGGCGTCTGGCGGCCGGACAATTTCTCCAACGGCAAATACCGCGGCCCGACCACGCTGCGTAACGCGTTGCGGCTGTCGCTGAATACCGTGACGGTGCGGCTGGCGCAGGACATCGGCATGCCGCTGATCGGCGAATACGCCAAGCGTTTCGGCGTCTATGACGAACTGCCGAACTATCTATCCTACGCGCTCGGCGCCGGCGAGACCACCGTGATGCGGATGGTCACGGCCTATTCGATGATCGACAATGGCGGCCGACGGGTAAAGCCGACGCTGATCGATCGGATCCAGGACCGCTATGGCCATACCATTTTCAAGCACGACACCCGGGAGTGCCGCGGATGCGACGCGCCTGAAGGCTGGAAGAACCAGCCCGAGCCGCAGCTGATCGATCACCGCGAACAGGTGCTCGACCCCATGACCGCCTACCAGATCACCTCGATGATGGAGGGCGTGGTCCAGGCCGGTACGGCGACGGTGGTCAGGGAGGTCGGCAAGCCGATCGCCGGCAAGACCGGCACCACCAACGATGCCCGCGATGCCTGGTTCGTCGGCTTCTCGCCCGACATCGTCGTCGGTATCTATCTCGGCTATGACAAGCCGCGCTCGCTTGGCAGGGGCAATGCCGGTACCGGCGGCCATTTGGCAGCACCGATCGCCCGCGACTTCCTCAAACTGGCTCTCGCCGACAAGCCGGCGGTTCCGTTCAAGGTGCCGGCTGGAATCAAGCTGATCCGGGTCGATGCCAAGACCGGGATGCGGGCGGGTCCGGGAGACACCGGCAGGACGATTCTCGAAGCCTTCAAGCCGGGCACCGGGCCGCCGGACAACTATTCGGTCATCGGTGTCGCCGATGCCGACGGCCGCGCGCTTACGGTATCGCCAGATACCGATCGGACCATCTTGCGTCCTGGCACAGGCGGACTGTACTAGAGCGTTTTCGAGCGAAGTGGATACGGGTTGGCGTAAAGAAAACACGTCAAAACAAGAATCTGGAGCCTCGTTGCGATTCCATCGGGACGGAAAAGGCCCTAGTCCGGCGGATTCGCGGTTTCGAGCGCGCGCCGCTACATCCCTCGTATTCCACAATGGGGATCAGTGACATCCATGCGCGCAGAAGTCGAACGCCTCGTCGAAGAGATCAAGCAGTCGGTCGGACTGCTGAGGAGGCATCTTTGACGTCGATGCATCCACGGTGCGGCTGGCCGAGCTGAACAAGCTCGCCGAAGATCCCAATCTCTGGAACGATCCCCAGAAAGCGCAAAAGCTGATGCAGGAGCGTACCTCGCTGGAGGATGCGCTCAACGGTATCGGCAAGGTCGAGCGCGAGCTTGAGGATAATGTCGGCATGATCGAGCTCGGCGAGGCCGAGAACGATGAAGCCGTGGTTGGCGAAGCCGAAGCCGCGCTAACAGCGCTGAAAAAAGAAGTTGCGCGCCGCGAACTCGAAGCCCTGCTCAGTGGCGAAGCCGACCGATTCGATTCCTACCTCGAGGTTCACGCCGGTGCCGGCGGCACTGAAAGCCAGGACTGGGCCTCGATGCTGCTACGTATGTATACGCGCTGGGCCGAGAAGCACGGTTTCAAGATCGAATACCTCGAAGAAAGCCAGGGCGAAGAGGCCGGCATCAAATCCGCCACCATCCAGATCAGCGGCCATAACGCCTATGGTTGGCTGAAGACGGAAGCGGGCGTGCATCGGCTGGTGCGGATTTCGCCATTCGACTCCAATGCACGGCGCCATACCTCGTTCTCGTCGGTCCAGATTTTTCCGGTGATCGATGACAGCATCAAGATCGACATCAAGGAGTCCGACGTTCGCACCGACACCATGCGTTCGGGCGGCGCCGGCGGCCAGCACGTCAACAAGACCGAATCCGCTGTTAGACTCACCCATATTCCGACAGGCGTCGCGGTGGTTTGTCAGGCCGGCCGCTCCCAGCACAAGAATCGTGCGCAAGCCTGGGATATGCTGCGGGCGCGACTCTACGAGATCGAGCTGAAGAAGCGCGAGGAACAGGCCGCCGCCGACCAGGCCGCCAAGACCGATATCGGCTGGGGCCATCAGATTCGCTCCTATGTCCTTCAGCCCTATCAGATGGTGAAGGACCTTCGCACCGGCGTGCAGACGTCGGATACTTCGGGCGTGCTCGACGGGGACCTCGACGAATTCATGGCCGCGACCTTGGCGCAACGTGCATTCGGCACCGGACCCGGCACGGTCGAGGATGTGGATTAGACAATGCCGCGCGTCGCCTTCATCGGCCTGGGGCGGATGGGACACGGGATGGCCGCCCGCTATCTTGACGCCGGCTTTGCGGTCTCGGTGTCGAATCGCAGCAAGGCCAAGGCAGAAGACCTGATCGCACGCGGCGCGCGCTGGGCGACCTCGCCGGAGGATGCGGCGATCGATGCCGATGCTGTCGTGACCATGGTGGCCGATGACGAGGCTTCGCGCGCGGTATGGCTGAGCAACGATGGCGCGGCCGCCACCATGAAAGCGGGCACTATTGCATCGAATGCTCTACCGTTTCCTATCAGCATGCACTGGAGCTGGCGCACGAACTGCGCGGGCGAGGGCTGATCTATACCGACAGTCACTGGTTTGCCGGATGCGGCGGCGACCGGGAAACTGACCTTGCTGGTCGGTGCTGATGCCGCCGACCTCGAGAAGGCGCGGCCGTTTCTGTTACCGCTGTCTACGATCATCCGGCATTTCGGCGCGGTCGGCAGCGGCACGGTCTACAAGCTGATCAACAATCTGATGGGCGCGATCCAGATCGCCGGCATCGCGGAAGGCCTTGCGATCGCCGAACAGGCCGGTCTCGACACGAAGCTGGTGCTGGAGGCCATCGAGACCGGTGTTGCGCCAGTCCGCAGGTGATCCGCCATTCCAGGCGCACGGCCGCGCGCAATTTTTCCGGCGCGACGTTTACTGCGGCGCTGCGCCGTAAAGACGCCGCTTACGCGGTGGCGCAGGCTGAAAGCCTGTTGTCCGCCGATCCGATCATGGGGCGCGCGACCGTGTCTGCCTACGATCGGGCGGAAGCGCACGCGCCCGACGACGATGAAGGCAAGATGATCGAGATCGTGTCGCAGCCGAAATAGGTGGATCAGGCGCGTCCGGATCTGGATTTCCATTCTGCAAGCCAGCCGGTGAATCGGCCGCTATCGCGTTCGCCACCATGCCACGCCGCGGTCACCGCGCCATCGCTGGCCACCATCAGCACGGCGTCGAGCCCTTTGGAGCGACGCAGCGTTTCGATCGCCTGGTTTGGTGTTTGTGCAATCGGACCCGCGACATTGAACGACGTGTTGACCGACATCTCGACGCCGATGTGGCGACCGAGCGCCTTCAGGTAGGCATGCGTCAGGGCATCGTCTTCCGCGCGGACGATCTGAATTCGCCCGGTGCCGTCGGCGTGGATCACCGCCGGGATTTTGCCAGCCGCCCGCGGCTTCGAGCGCGCGGTCAGCACCATGAAATTGTAGGCGTTGTAATCGGCATCCGATCCGCCCGGTGCGAGATCGAAATATTCCAGGGCTGCTTCCAGCGTGGCCATCGGCGCCAGGGGCCGGATTGCCTCGCGATACTTGACGCGCTCGTTGAGCCGCTCGCGCGCGTCGGAATCGCAGGGGTTGGCGAAGATGGAGCGGTGGCCGAGCGCGCGGGGACCGGTTTCGCCAGGGCCTTGATAGAGCGCGATGATGCCGTTCCGCGCCACCGCAAACGCCATCAGGTCGGCGATCGCGTCGCGCCCTTCCGGTGTAGCGACGTCACCGACGCGCATCGACGCCACATCGCCCACTTCCAGCGATACCGCGATCTCTTCCGCAGAAGGCGGCAGGCCGCAATAGAATGCATGCGTCAGCGGCCCACCACGCGAAGCGCCGGCGAGATGGGCAAACAGCCACGCCGCGCCAATGGTAACGCCGGGATCGCCCGGCGTCGGCGGCACCCACAGGTGGAGGGTGCAGTCGCGTTGCTGGGCCTGCGCAAACCATGCCTCGTTGAAATGTTCGAGCAGCCGCATGTTGCCGACGGCATTCAGCGCCACGCCGCCAGTCAGCACCAGCCGGCTGGCGCCGGTTATGCGCAGCAGATGATCCGTCACGTGGATCATGGCGTCTTCGAACACGAGTTGGGTCGCGGCTGCCTTGTCCAGACGATCTGACGTGTCGGGCCGGTGATGGATGTCCTCGACGCGCAGCACGGCGTCGGGATTCCAGAGCTGGTCCGGCGTCAGCGGCTCACCGAGGATTTCGGTCAAGGCCGCCTTGTAAGGGCGATCGAACGGATCGCAGTACCAATTCGCCATCGCGCGATTGATGCGAACCTCACCGCCGCGGCCAAAATCCAGAACCTGCTTTAACCGGCTGTAATAGCGATTGCTGTCGCGGTTCATGTCGCCCCAGGCGGCCGCGCCCATATAGCGGCCTTCGCTGGACAGCCAGGTCCAGCCGCCCTGGGTCGACGAGATCACGCTGTAAAATGCGCCGAGTGAATCGAACATGCTGTCGTTGCAATATAGCCGCTGC
>JAGXAF010000118.1 GCA_018971675.1 Bradyrhizobium sp. | reverse complement strand
GCATTCGACAAAGGCCAATGACAGGCGCTTTGACGACGGCCGCCGCGTGTGTTTCGCAGGTCACAGTCGAATCGGCGCCCGTTCTCTATGAATAAGGCCGTATGGCCGCAAACAAGGTAACGGCGGTACACAGGCGCAAGGTAACTCCCGAGCGATCAACTGACAGGCCGTCCGGTATTCCTGGCGGCCTTTTTCTTGGCGATTCAAAGGGGGATGTTCCGCAACAGCGGCAGGGTGCCTCGGATTCTCAAGGCAGTGCGATACAGCCGAGTGAAATCCACAAACCTTACCGTCGTCAGGCGATCAATTCCGGCTGCCGCGACCCGGAAGGATGGCTTCATGTCGGGAATGCAATGCTCGCCGGCCGAAAATGAAATAGTGTGTTGGCCGGGTGTCGCACGATGCGGGACGCCCGGGCGTTGCGCCACAAGAACAAAAGCTCTGGAGGAAATACCATGTCGGCCCAGCCGCTCGCAGGCATCAAGATCGTTGACCTGACGCGGGTGCTCGCCGGTCCGATATCGGCGCAAATGTTGGCCGATCTTGGCGCCGAGGTGATCAAGATCGAACGGCCCGGAACGGGCGATGACGCGCGCGCTTTCGGTCCACCCTATCTGGTTGATCCCGAAGGCAAGGCGGACAACAACAACTCGTTCTATCTCTGCGCCAACCGCGGCAAGAAGTCGGTCACCGTTAATATCGCCAGGCCTGAAGGCCAGACGATCGTGCGCGAGCTGGCGAAGGGCGCCGACGTGATGATGGAGAACTACAAGGTCGGTGATCTCAAGCGTTACGGGCTCGATTACCAGTCGATCAAGGCGATCAATCCCGGGATCATCTATTGCTCGGTGACCGGCTTCGGCCAGACCGGGCCTTACGCGCCGCGCGCCGGCTATGACGCGATCCTGCAGGCGATGGGTGGGCTGATGAGCGTCACCGGCCATATCGACGGCGAACCCGGCGAGGGGCCGATGAAGGTCGGTCCCTCGATCGTCGACTACATGACCGGCATGAACGCCTCGATCGGTATCCTTGCCGCGCTCTATCACCGCAAGGTCAATGGCGAGGGCCAGCATGTCGATGTCTGCCTGTTCGACACCGTGATCGCCTCGCTGTCGCATTGGCTTCAGATCTATCTTGTCAACGGCACGACGCCGCCGCGGCGCGGCACCTGGGGTAATGGCGGCATGCCGGCCGGCGTGTTCCGCTGCACCGACGGCGAACTGATGCTGGTGGTCGGCAATGACGGGCAGTTCGCCCGCACCTGCGCCGTGCTGGGCGCGCCCGAACTCGCCGCCGATCCGCGCTTCGTCAAGAACAATGATCGCGTCGCGCATGGCGAGGAGATCATGGCGATCTTCGCCGGCCTGTTCCTCAAGAAGCCGCTGGCCCACTGGCTGGACGAGCTGGAGAAGGCCGGCGTGCCGTCCGGTCCCATCAACAATTTCGAGCAGCTGTTCGCAGACCCGCACGTCCGCGAGCGTGGCATGCGGATCAAGGTGAATCACCCCCTCGAACCGGAGCTTTCGCTGATCCGCAATCCGCTGACGTTTTCCGGAACGCCGATCAAGGATTATCGCGCACCGCCGCTGCTCGGTGAAAACACCCGCGAGGTGCTGTCGTCATCGCTCGGTTATGACGACGCGAAGCTCGATGAGCTGAAGCGCCAGGGGGTTATTTAGCGGTACTGGGGAGTTTCCAGCGATTGAATGTGGACGAGAACTGCCATGTCAATGCCCGGGCTGCACCGTCCGGCGAATGACCGCTAAAGTGTTGCGGCCGTGGATGGCGGGGTGCGGCCGGCCATTTTACGAGAACAAAAGGTGAGGAGCATCCCATGGATTTCATGATGTCGGATCGGCAGAAGGAATGGCTCAGCCGCGTGCAGGCCTTCATGCACAACCATGTCCGGCCGGCGGTGCCGGTCTACGAGCAGCAGGACGCCGAGGGCGCGCGCTGGAAGGTCATCCCGGTCATCGAGGAATTGAAGAAAAAGGCGAGGGCCGAAGGTCTCTGGAACCTGTTCATGCCGCCGAGCGCGCATGAAGACGATGAATTCCGCGGCGCGGGATTGACCAACCTCGAATACGCGCCGCTGGCAGAGGAGATGGGCCACATCAGCTGGGCCTCGGAGGTCTTCAACTGCTCGGCACCGGACACCGGCAACATGGAAGTGTTCATTCGCTACGGTACCAGGGAGCAGAAGCGCAAATGGCTGCGTCCGCTGATGGACGGCGAAATCCGCTCCGCCTTCCTGATGACGGAACCGGCGGTCGCATCTTCCGACGCCACCAATATCGAGACCAGCATCAAGCGCGACGGCGATCACTACGTCATCAACGGCCGCAAATGGTGGTCCTCCGGCGTTGGCGATCCCCGCTGCAAGATCGCGATCCTGATGGGCAAGACCGATCCGGCCGCGCCGAAGCATCAGCAGCAATCACAGATTCTGGTGCCGCTCGATAGCAAGGGTGTCACGGTGGAGAAGATGCTGCCGGTGTTCGGCTTTGACGATGCGCCGCACGGCCACGCCCAGGTGCTGCTGGAGGATGTCCGGGTGCCCGCGGAAAACATCCTGCTCGGCGAGGGCAGGGGATTCGAGATCGCGCAGGGCCGGCTCGGCCCCGGCCGCATCCATCACTGCATGCGAACCATCGGCAAGGCCGAGGAGGCGCTGGAGAAGATGGTGAAGCGGCTGTCGTCGCGCACCGCCTTCGGCAAGAAGATCGTCGAGCATTCGATCTGGGAGCAGCGCATCGCGGAAGCCCGCACCGATATCGAGATGAACCGGCTTCTGTGCCTCAAGGCCGCCGACATGATGGACAAGGTCGGCAACAAGACCGCGCAGCTCGAGATCGCCATGATCAAGGTGGCGGCGCCCAACATGGCGCTCAGGATCATCGACCAGGCGATCCAGGCGTATGGCGCAGCCGGCGTCTCCGATGATGCCGGCTTGGCGCGGGACTATGCCTCGATGCGCACCATGCGGCTGGCGGACGGACCGGACGAGGTCCACAATCGCGCCATTGCCAGGCTTGAACTTCGGAAGTATGCAAATTCTCCCGGCAAATACTAATGGGAGCAGCGGCATGGCGCTCCCAAAAAACGTTAAGGGAGCGTCATCGTGGCGCAGAACGCCCAGGGAAATGACCCCCAGGGAGTCCAAGAAGGCCTTGGCGTCAGGCAAGACGAGGAGTTCTCGGGCACCAGGCCGGTCGAGGAGCGGCACCGGATCGATGAGCTGCGTCTTGACGGCTGGATGCGCCAAAATGTTGAGAGCTACCGGGGACCGCTGGTCGTCCTGCAGTTCAAGGGCGGCCAGTCCAACCCGACCTACCGGCTCGACACACCGGATAAATCCTATGTGATGCGGCGGCGGCCGTTCGGCAAATTGCTGCCGTCGGCGCATGCGGTCGACCGCGAATTCCGCGTCATCGCGGCGCTGGGCATGCATGGCTTTCCGGTCGCCAGGGCTTATGCGCTGTGCACCGATGATGCAGTGATCGGTTCGGCCTTTTACATCATGTCGATGGAGGAAGGCCGGGTATTCTGGAATCCGTTGTTGCCGAGCCAGGCACCGGATGCGCGCCGCAGGATTTTCACCAGCAAGATCGAGACGCTGGCGAAACTTCATATGTTTGATCCGGACGCGATCGGCCTGGCGGATTTCGGCAAGCCGGGAAATTATTTCGCGCGCCAGGTCGATCGATGGACCAGGCAGTACCGCGCGTCGGAAACCCAGCACATTCCGGAGTTCGAAAAACTGGCCGAGTGGTTGCCCAGGACCGTGCCGCCGCAACAGCGCGTATCGATCGTCCATGGCGACTATCGCCTCGACAACATGATCTTCCATGCCACCGAACCGCGGGTGCAAGCGGTGCTGGATTGGGAGCTCTCGACGCTCGGCGATCCGATGGCGGATTTCACCTATCTGTTGATGCAGTGGACCATGCCCGGCCTCGAGCATGCGGATTTGAAGGCGCTCAACATCCCGAGCATGGAGGAGGCGGCGCAAATCTATGGCGATGCCACCGGCACGGCGGTGCCGGATCTGAACTGGTATTTCTCCTATAACCTGTTCCGCCTCGCCGGCATCACGCAGGGCATCGCGGGCCGTATTCGCGACGGTACCGCGGCCAATGCCAAGGCCATGGAGTCCGCCAAGCGCACCGTGCCGCTGTCAAAGGCGTCCTGGGAATATGCGCGGAAGGCCGGCGCGGAATGAATCAGCGGCCGGGTCGTACAGCCGAGCCAATGCAAGGTATCGCGCGGCGGGACGAGGGCGCGAGGCCGCCAAGCGATGGGCGCTTCGCAATTTCAGGAAATTGCGCTTCCGGCTTATCCAGTCCTGTCAACAACTTCGCTGATTGCGTTGAAGACGTGGTCGAGTTCTTGCGATGCGCTGCAGTATGGCGGCATGAGGTAGATCGTATTGCCGAGCGGCCGGACCAGCAGCCCGCGACCAAGGAAGTCATTGTAGAGGCGCGGCCCGATACCGGCCAGATAGCCAGCGTCATCCGTGGCGATATCAAGTGCGACGATGGTTCCGATCTGACGCACGTTGCTAAAGCGCGGATCCTCACGGAAGCGATCGAGACCTTGGGTTTGCGCGCTGACGACAGCCGCGATGCGCTCGATCACCGGTTCGTTTTGCCAAATCTCCAGGTTGGCGCAAGCGGCCGCGCAGGCGATCGGGTTCGCGGTGTAGGAGCTGGAATGGAAGAAGGTCTTGCTGCGATCCGTTGAATAGTGGGCATCGAAGATATCCGCGCGGCACAATGTCACCGCCAGCGGCAGCGAACCGCCGGTCAGCCCCTTGGAGTAACAAGCGATATCGGGTGTCACGTCAGCCTGCTCGCACGCGAAGCGCGTTCCCGTGCGGCCCCAGCCCGTCATCACTTCATCGGCGATGAACAGAACGCCGTGGGCTTCGCATATCCGTTTCATCTCCGCGAGCACCCAAGCCGGATAGATCAGCATGCCGCCGGCGCCGAGGATCAACGGCTCAACGATCAGCGCCGCGACCCCCGCGTTCCGACACGCCGTCGTTATCGCATCCAGCGCTATCTGTTCGCGGCCTGCCGCGGGAAAGGGAATCCGCTCAACATCGAACAGCAGCGGGGCGTAGGGTGCATTGAAGACACCTCGTTCGCCGACCGACATGCCGCCGATCGTATCGCCGTGATAGGCGCCTTCCAGCGCCAGGATGCGACTGCGCCGTTCGCCGCGGTTCCGCCAGAAGCCGAGCGCCATTTTCAGTGCCACTTCGACCGAGGTCGAGCCGCTATCGGAGAAGAAGACGTATTCGAGCCCTGGCGGGGTCATCGCGATGAGCTGCCGCGCGAGCTTTTCGGCTGGTTCATGGGTGAAGCCGGCAAAGATAACCTGATCGAGACGATCGACCTGATCTTTGACCGCCCGCATGATATGCGGATGTCGATGACCGTGCGTGACCACCCACCACGACGAAATCGCATCGAAGATGCGCCGGCCATCGACGGTCTCGAGCCAGGCGCCTTCCCCCCGGGCGATCTGTATCGCCTCGGGCTGTACCGCATGCTGGGTGAACGGGTGCCATACCGGAGACGCCGAGGTCATCAGGACGGCTCCTTCAGAAAATCACCGATATCGAAACCGTTGGTAAAAGCTTCGCGCAACCTGTCGCGGGTCAAGGGTGCAACATGCGGCAGACGGCCGAGACGGTGCACCTTGCCCATCTCGGTGATAATCCGTTCGGATTCGATGTTCGCCTCGCCGATGAAGGCGATGCCAAGTATCGCAACGCTCCGCGCGCGCAGCGCTTCGATCGACAACAGACTGTGATTGATGGTGCCGAGCGCCGTTCGGGCGCAAAGCACCACCGGAACGCGCCATCGGGCCATGAGGTCGAGATAGGTGGCGTTGCGCGTCAGCGGCACCAACAAACCACCGGCGCCTTCGACCAGCAGGGGATGGTCCTTGTCTGGAATCAGAAGGGCCTGATGTTCGATGGTCACACCATCAAGCTCCGCGGCGAGATGCGGCGACGCCGGCGTCCGCAACCGGTAAGCTTCCGGCAGCACCCGCTCGGCGGCAAGGCCCGACAGCCGCAGCACGGTTTGCGAGTCCGTTTCTTTGTCCAGTCCCGCCTGGATCGGCTTCCAGTAAAATCCGTCGAGAGCGCGGGTGAGCGCTGCCGAAAAGACCGTTTTGCCGATACCTGTATCCGTACCCGTTACCACAATCCGCGTGCTCACGCGGCGGCTCGCAGGTCTTCGGCCAAGGCAGCGAACAAGTCGGCGACGATCGGCTTGTCGACATTGAGCGTCAGCGCGATGCGAAGTCGCGCGGTGCCTTCGGGAACCGTCGGCGGACGGATTGCCCGGACATCGAAACCCTTGCGCTGCAATGAAGCGGCCAACGCGACCGTCGGCTGGTCAGCGCCGACAATCACCGGAAGGATGTGCGAGCCGGACGGTTCGACATTGCAACGACGGTGCAGTTCGCTTCCGGCAAACTGCACCAGGCGCGCCAGGCGTTGGCGACGCTCGGGATTGCGGGAGATTTCGAGCGCCGCACGCGTCACCGCGGCGATCAGGGGCGAGGGCGCCGTGGCAAAAATAAACGGCCGCGAGCGATTGACCAGAAAGTCACGGATGATCTTTGGCGCGAGAATGAAGCCCCCGACCGTACCGAGCGCCTTGCCACAGGTGTGCAGCGTGATGACATTGTCCCGGCCCTCGAACGGCGCGGCAAGCCCGCGTCCCTCCGGTCCGAGCACCCCTGTCGCATGCGCCTCGTCGATCACGACCATCGCATCGTGACGATCCGCGACGGCAAACAGCTCAGCCAGATTCGGGCTGTCGCCATCCATGCTGTAGAGGCTTTCAACTGAAAGCCAGGGCCGGCCCTTGCCGCCCGCCGCCCGCCAGCGCACGATTGCGGCTTCGAACGCATCGATATTGTTGTGCGGAGCTGCGACAAATTCGGCGCGACCGCGACGAACGCCTTCATGGACACTGGCGTGGATCAGTTCGTCATGCACAACCAGATCGCCGCGCTGCGGCAGCGTCGAGAAGATGGCAAAGTTGGCGACATAGCCACCGCCAAAATAGAGCGCCGATTCGGCGCCGAAATAGGCCGCCGCATCGCGTTCCAGTGCTTCATGTTCAGGATGATTGCCGCGTAACAGGCGTGACCCGCCTGACCCGATCGGCACGCCCCGCGCCAGTGCATCGACAGCAGCTTGTCGCAATTCTGCGGATTCGGCCAACCCAAGGTAGTCGTTCGACGCGAAATCGATGCCGGCGCGCCCGCGTAGCGCGCGGAGACGGCCCCGACCTGCAAGCGCCTGCAAATCCGCCGCATATATCTCGTGCATCATCGTGTCTTTCTACCAGAGCGACGCATCGAGCTTACATCGCCAATCGCGGCGCCGTGCTGCGAGAGATTCCTCGACTCGTTCTCCAACGAAGGCAGCTCTCCGCCGGAACCATCACCCTGTTGAATTCCGCCGTCAAATTTCCTACTCGGCCGGAACATCGTAGTCCGCCGCAAATCGCAATTCCCGAAGCGGTCGCACCCGCTTGATCGATTCCTGGTATAAATCGTGCGCCTTGTATGCTGCCAGTTCCGTCTCGCTATCGAACTCACCATACACGACAACGTCGATGTCGTTGCCGAGCTGATCGGTCTTCCGGTTGCGAGCGACCTCGAGCCGACGCGCGTGTGGAATGGCGCTGAGAAGCGACAAACCATCGATCATTTGGCCGATGTCGTCCTTGTCTTTCGCCGTGAATAAAACGATGTGACGAATCATGGCGGCCATGCACAGCGGAGGGTGATCCAAGTCGCATGACTATCTTGCCATCATGCCAAACGCAACGATAACGGCACGCCGGTTACCGTGCAAAAGGGCGCTCACGAGGTATCAGTGCGCGGCCCACTTCATTGCCGGCCCGTGGCGGGTCTGGACGCCGACGCTTTTTTTTACCGAACCAGAAACCCCGGTAACGCGTTTGCAGATCCTGTTGGCTTTCTCCGCAATGTGGTCGGCTCGATCTTCGCCGGACTGGCGGCCGAAGGCGTTCCCACGGAGTTCAATGTCTTTGCGCGCCGGATGACGTCGCTAATCGCATACGGCAATGGGGGCCATCTGTGGCAGGGATTTTGGGCGGGGACGCGATCACCGCTGCCCGGGCCGGCGACGTCAATCGCTTCTCCCTTGCAAACCGGGCGGTGCTTGTGCTTGAAACGGCAGGAACTCGCCGCGACGCGGGTTCCCTGCAGGGGTGTAGCTCAGCTGGTAGAGTACCGGTCTCCAAAACCGGTTGTCGCAGGTTCGAGCCCTGCCGCCCCTGCCAATCTTATCAATGTCTTAGCCAATCATCTTCGCGAACAAGTGGCGAACCTAACGCCCCTTGGACCCACAGGGTTTCAGGACTTAAAAAAACCGCCGCCACCCCCGCGACCGCGTCCGAGAGCTTGGCCAGACGTCACCATGGCGGCGGCATGCCTGGACTCGATGCTACGGCGATACGGGCATGTTCACACGAAACTCGTGTTGCTCTCGGTCACCGAAACGAAGAACAACCCTATTCGCGGCCACGAGGTCGGCGCAGGCTCGCTGTCGACTTTCAGCGGCCGTGTCCGCGATGATGTTGGTGCGCGTAGTACGGATTGACGCCGCAGTGGGCATGCATTCCAGATGCGGCCGCCTTGCACTGCTCATAAGTTGAAAAGTCGCAGTTGCCGGATAACCCAAATGCGGCCCTTGCAGGCAACAGCGCTCGGCATCCCTGCATCGCTGCCTTCAGCGTCACGGAATCTCCCGCCTTCCCGACGTGGAAGACGGCAAAGGCATAAAACGCAAGTTCAAGGCCTACCCGATCGGCTACTTCCACATCGATATCACGGAAGTCCGCACTGCCGAGGGCAAGCTCTACCTGTTCGTCGCCATCGACCGAACCTCGAAGTTCGCCTTCACCGAATTGCACGTCAAAGCCACGCGGCGCGTCGCAGCCGACTTCCTGCTGAATCTCATCAAAGCCGCACCTTACACGGTTCATACCGTTCTGACCGATAATGGCACCCACTTCACCGATCCTGGTGCTCGCCCCTACGGGTGACACGTGCTCCGCTCCGTGCAGTTTCGGACTGATAGGGCAAAGCATCCATCCGACCCTGCGAGGTCGAATATCCATATCAACGTTCCAGTCGGATCGACGGTCGAGGGGGAAGCAACCGACATTGAGAGCATGGTCGCGTCGCGCGCCCAAGTGAGGCGCAGATGCGCACGAGAATAAAATCCTGTAGCTCCGTGAGGCCGCGATACGCGGGTTCCGGAACGGCCTTCAGCGCGGGCTTAGTCAGTAGGTCGGCCATCCACCTACGGCGAGAGCATCATACGTTCCCTGTGGTATCCTCCCTGACACTCAGTCAGCATCACAGCGTCCCGATTCCGCCTTTGGGAACAGCCGGTTCCGACGGCTTCGCCGCCGCTGAACTGGTTCGTTAGGCATCACAAGAAACAGTCTTTCATGGGCTCAGTCGCCATCTTCATTCTCCTGCGCCAGTTGCGACTTGAGATGATAGGCATCGATGTCGAAGTCGGTGCTGTCCGAGACCGCGGCCAGCACCAGGGGCGAAACGCGCTCCATCTCCTCCTCAGCCTCTAAGCTTGTGAAGCCGGCCTCGGTCGCCTCGGCCAACAGCTTCTCCCACAGTCGCTTTGCCCTCGCTTCGTGGCTCTCAATGTCGGGATTGGCGCCGGGAGGGATGTTTTCCTCGATCCATGTCTCGGCCCACCTCAGGAAGCGCTTGCTCATGACCGCCCACCCATCTCTTGTGTCAAGCTCGACGCCTCCGGTTCCGAGTGGATAGAAGCTTACTGCATAGCATGGAGAGGCGCGAGGTCGCACGCTGGATTTTAACTGGCTCCTTATACGGACGGGTTTCCGGGCCCCCTCATTCCGCGGCGCAGATTTTGTTTGGGGGTCGATGACCGCCCCGGCCCTGCAGGCTCGGGTTTTCGAAGCGGGGTTTTCCTTGCCCTTGATCGCGACACGCGTCGGCGACCTTCGCGCCATGGCCTCAGGGCGGCGTGCCGACGCTGCTGTCTCGATCTAAAATAGACCGAAAATAGTTCAGCCCGCCGGTCACGCCGGCGGGCTTTGTGCTTCCTAGGCTTCAGCGGCCCTTCTGCTGGTTCGCGTACTGCTGGGCCATGTCCTTGATGTTGATCGCCTTGGTGAGCTCGCCGGACTTGGCGAGATCGTAAAGCGCATTTCCTACAACGCCCCAGAACAGATCGGCTGGACCGCTACCGGAGACCTGTTCGAGATCGTCCAAAGACAGGCCGGAAACCGGCGGGTTGATGTGGTTGCTATTCGTCATGTCATCCTCCGAGAGAGTGACCGGACCGTCCGTCACTATGAGGGCAGAGGTTATGACAGGCAGCAGCTCCGTTCCGTGATCGCGATCACACGCCGTGCAGGGCGCCGGACACTCGCCAGCTTGGACCCAATTTTGGAC
>JAGXAF010000117.1 GCA_018971675.1 Bradyrhizobium sp. | reverse complement strand
CATCGAGCGACACGATTTTCGCGAGGGCCGCGCCCGCTACGAGCAGATGCGCGACAGCCACCATGACCATCTGATCAATCTGCGCGACGGCAAGGTGATTGAATTCACCTCCGAGGAGATCGAGAAGCTTCAGGCCGAGATCGCCCGCACGCTCGGCTACAAACTGGTCGACCACCGGCTTGAGCTGTATTGCGTCCCGCTGGACGACGACAAGTCCTGAAGGCGAAACGCGCTCAAGGCAAGGCAGAAACCGGCTCGCGTGACGAGAACGCCTCAAAACAACAGGCAACGATTCGATCTCGTCATCTTCGATTGCGACGGCGTGCTGGTGGACAGCGAGGTCATCTCCTGCCGCGCGCATGCAGAGACGCTGACGCGCCACGGCTACGCCATCACTGAACAGCAGGTACTCGAACGGTTCCTTGGCGTCTCCGATCGCGAGGCCCGCCTGATCGTCGAGGCCGAGCTTGGGCTCAAGCTTCCAGAGGATTTCGAAGCGCAGGTGAAGCAGGCCGCATTGCAACGCTACCCCAGCGAGTTGAGCAACATTCCCCATATCAGCGCGGCGATTGCCGCAATCGGCGTCCCCAAATGCGTCGCCTCCAGCGGCACACCGGAAAAGATCAGGCATGGGCTTGCTTGCGCGGGTCTCCACGATGCGCTTGCACCGCACATTTTCTCCGCCACCCAGGTCAAGCGCGGCAAACCGGCGCCGGACCTGTTTCTGTTCGCGGCCGAGCGGATGCAGGCATCGCCAGAACGTTGCGTGGTGATCGAGGACAGCGTCGCCGGCATTACCGGCGCGCTCGCCGCCGGAATGACCGTGCTGGGTTTTCATGGCGGCAGCCATTGTCTTCCCGGCCACGCCGGGAAGCTGCGCGCGGCCGGCGCGGCCGCAACATTTGACGATATGCGGCAGCTGCCGGGCCTGGTTGCCGCCGGGGCGGGCGCCGGCTGGCCGCCCGGGCGGTAACGCCCCCGGTGCCGACCGACCGGGGTTTCCAGCTAATTAGGGACGGCAAGTGCCTGTTTGAAGCGTGGGAATAGCGGCTTTTGCCGTGCCAAGGACGGCTTGCCCGTCCCGAAACGGCGGTTTCGAACGGCCTGATGCTGGATTTCCCCTGCTTCGGCCTTTATTTGAGAGGCATATTCGACCCGGCGCCACAGTGGCGTCCCCTGCGACCCGCATCCAGGTTCCATGAAGCCGCCGCGCAAGCTGCATATCAAATCCTTTGGCTGCCAGATGAACGTCTACGATGCGCAACGCATGGTGGACACGCTGACGCCGGAAGGCTTTGTCGAGACCGCGAGCGTCGACGACGCCGATCTTGTCATCCTCAACACCTGTCACATCCGCGAAAAGGCCTCCGAAAAAGTTTACTCGGAGCTGGGCCGGCTGCGGGCGATCAAGGAAGAAGCCGCGCGCAGCGGGCGCCAGGTCAGCATCGTGGTTGCCGGCTGCGTCGCGCAGGCCGAAGGCCAGGAGATCATTCGCCGCGCGCCCGCGGTCGACGTGGTGGTGGGTCCGCAGAGCTATCACCACCTGCCGCAACTGCTCGCGCATGCCGAACGCCACGGTCGCGCGCTGGAAACCGAGTTTCCGGTCGAGGACAAGTTCGGTTTCCTGCCGCCGCCGAAACCGCAAGCGATCCGCGCGCGCGGCATATCCTCCTTCGTGACGGTGCAGGAGGGCTGCGACAAATTCTGCACCTTTTGCGTGGTGCCCTATACCCGCGGCGCCGAACTATCGCGGCCAGTGGCGAAGATCGTCGACGACGTTCGCAGGCTCGTCGACTCCGGCGTGCGCGAAATCACCCTGATCGGGCAGAACGTCAACGCCTATCACGGCGAAGGTCCGGACGGCCGGATCTGGTCGCTCGGCAAACTGCTCTATCGTCTGGCCGAGCTGCCTGGCATTGCACGGCTGCGCTACTCGACCAGCCACCCCCGCGACGTCGACCCGACGCTGATCGATGCGCATCGCGACTTGCCCGCGTTGATGCCGTTCGTGCATCTGCCGGTGCAGTCCGGTTCCGACCGGATTCTTGCAGCCATGAACCGCAAGCATACCGCCGATGACTATCGCCGCGTCATCGACCAATTTCGCGCCGCCCGCCAAGATATTGCGTTTTCATCGGATTTTATCGTGGGTTTCCCCGGCGAAAGCCGGCAAGATTTTGCCGCGACCCTCGCTCTGGTCGCACAAATCGGATACGCTGCCGCCTATTCTTTCAAATATTCGCCGCGGCCGGGAACGCCGGCGGCGGACCTGCGGGAGACGGTTTCAGCGGGTGAGATGGACGAGCGATTGGTGCGGCTCCAGGAATTGATCGACAGCCAGCAATCGGCCTTCAATCGGGCTGCGATTGGCCGCACCGTCGATGTCTTGTTCGAACGCGCCGGCCGCAATCCAGGCCAGATGGTCGGCCGCACGGCCTATCTGCAACCGGCGCACGTGATGGCCTCGCCCGACATCGTCGGGCGGGTTCTGCCGGTGACGATCGAAAGTCTCGAACGCTATAGCCTGCTCGGCAGGCTTGAGCCGGCGGCGAGCGCGCGGCGCTCTCCCCTCCCATTGCAGACGGGAGCCTGAACCCTTGCCAAAAAGTGCATCGGATTCGCCCTCACTCGCTCCCAGCCGCAAGCCCGACCGCGACATGCAGATCCCGCCCGAAACCCAGGTCGTCATCGATTTCGACGACAACAGGAGTGCGTCGGCGCTGGTCGGTCCCTATGGACAGAACCTGGCGCTGATCGAACGCCGGCTCGGCGTCGTGGTCGACTCACGCGGCAATCACATCACCATCGGCGGATCGCGCGACGGCTGCGATGCAGCGCGGCGCGTGCTGGAGATGCTGTACGCGCAGGCGACCGAGGGCCATGACCTCGCCCAGGGCGACGTCGAAGGCGCGATCCGCGCCGTGATCGCGCAGGGCTCGCTGTTTGAATTCGACGCCAAATCGGTCAGGCCGCAGTTCGACACCATCAACTTGCGCAAGCGCCCGGTACGGGCGCGCACCGCCGCGCAAGATGCCTACATTCGCGCGCTCAAGCGCCATGAACTGGTATTCGGCATCGGGCCCGCGGGCACGGGCAAGACCTGGCTCGCGGTAGCGCATGCCGCGCAATTGTTCGAGCGCAAGGAAGTCGATCGCATCATCCTGTCGCGGCCGGCGGTGGAAGCCGGCGAGCGGCTCGGCTTCCTGCCCGGCGATTTGCGCGAGAAGGTCGATCCTTATCTGCGGCCGATCTACGACGCGCTGTACGATCTGATGGATTCGCGGGTGGTCGAGCGCGCGCTGCAGACCGGCGAGATCGAGATCGCGCCGCTGGCCTTCATGCGCGGCCGCACGCTGACCAACGCCGCCATCATCCTGGACGAAGCCCAGAACACAACCTCGATGCAAATGAAGATGTTTTTGACGCGGCTTGGCGAAAACAGTCGCATGATCATCACCGGCGATCCCAGCCAGGTCGACCTGCCGAACGGCCAGATGTCGGGTTTGGCGGAAGCAGCAAAGCTGCTTGACGACGTCGAAGGCATCGCCCAGGTGAAATTTACCGCCGAGGACGTCATCCGCCATGAACTGGTGGCACGGATCGTGGCCGCTTATGAGGGATTGCCGCAGCGGTCGGCAACCAGCAAGCCCTGATGCGAAGATCTTCCGCCGTGCGCGCGACGGAGAGGACTTTCCGCCGCGCCAGAAATTCCGGACCGATGGCACCTTTTGTCCTTCCAATCTCGGAGATTCTCGTCACCGCCGAATGCTGGCGCGCGGAAGCAGATGCCGAAGCCGTGATTCAGCGCGCCATCGCTGCGGCGGCCGAGATCGCCGACGCCGATGTCGGCAACGCCGAACTCGCTGTCATGTTGACTGATGATGCCGGTATCCGCACGCTCAACAGCAACTGGCGCGGTATCGACAAGCCAACCAATGTGCTGTCGTTTCCGGCGCTACAGCCGACCGGCCCCAGCGGTTCCGACAACGCGCCGCGCATGCTCGGCGACATCGCCATCGCCTACGAGACCACCCGCCGCGAAGCCGACGACGAACAAAAGCCGTTTGATCATCATCTCAGCCATCTGGCCGTACACGGCTTCCTCCATCTGATCGGCTACGACCACGAAAACGACGCCGATGCCGATGCCATGGAAAGCCTGGAGTCGAAGATCCTCGCGCAACTCGGCATTCCCGATCCCTATGCCGATAGGGAGTGAATCGATTGAGATGACAGACTCCGAACCGACCCATGACAATCCGCGCGACACGCGCAATCTGCCCGCGGTGGTGCAGGAAGGCGAGGTGATACGCCCGGCCGCCGACAACTGGCTGATCCGCGCGATCCGCACGCTGTTCGGCTGGAAGCCGGGCTCGGTACGCGATGACCTGCAGGTGGTGCTCGATGCCAGCACTCCGGACGAGGTTGGCTTTTCTGCGATCGAGCGCACCATGCTGCGCAACATCCTCGGCCTGCATGAACGCCGCATCGCCGACGTGATGGTCCATCGCGCCGACATCGTCGCGGTCAAGCGCGACATCAGGCTCGGTGAATTGATGAGCCTGTTCGAAAGTGCGGCGCATTCGCGGCTGGTGGTTTACAACGAAACCCTCGACGATCCCGAAGGTATCGTTCATATCCGCGACCTGCTGGCGTTCATGACGGCGCGCGCGCGCGTGACCGATACCGGCAAGGCGCGGCGCAGGAAGGCCGTTGCCGCCGGGCTCGATCTGCGCGCGGTCGACCTGGCGCTGCCGCTCGCCGACGCCAACATCATCCGCAAACTGTTGTACGTGCCGCCGTCGATGCGAGCGATCGATCTTCTGGCGCAGATGCAGGCCTCGCGTATTCACCTGGCGCTGGTGGTCGACGAATATGGCGGCACCGACGGCCTGGTGTCGATCGAGGATATCGTCGAACAGATCGTCGGCGAGATAGACGACGAGCACGACAGCGACGAACCGCCGGCGATCGTGCGGCAGGCGGATAATTCCTTCATTGCGGATGCGCGCGCCAGCCTTGAGGACGTCCGCTCGGTGATCGGCGAGGATTTCGTCATTGGCGAAGCCGGCGAGGAAGTGGCGACGCTCGGCGGCTATCTGGTCACCCATGTCGGCCGGTTGCCGGTGCGCGGCGAAGTCATTTCCGGCCCCGGCAACTATGAGGTCGAAGTCCTCGATGCCGATCCGCGGCGGGTCAAACGCCTGCGCATCGGCATCCGCAAGGAACGGCCCGCGCCGCGAACCCAGCGCGAGAGCCGCCGCCGCGAAAATGCTCCTGACGCGGGTCCCGCACAGGCCAATGAAAATGCCAATCCACCACCCGCCGATGGAGCCGGCAACCGTGACGTCAGCCAATAAACTCCGCGCGGCCGGCCTTGCGATCATCCTGGCCTGGGGATGGAAGCGCGCGGCCATCGCGCTGGTTGCCGGCGCATTGTCTTCGCTCGCGATGGCGCCATTCGATGCATGGCCGGTACTGTTCCTGACTTTCCCGGTGGTGGTCTGGCTGATCGACGGAGCGGGAGCCGGGCGCTGGCGCGGCGTGCCGTCGGCAGCATGGGCAGGCTGGTGGTTCGGCCTCGGCTATTTCGTGCCAGGCCTGTACTGGATCGGCTACGCCTTTTTGGTCGATGCATCGACCTTCGCATGGCTGTTGCCATTCGCGGTCCTCGGCTTGCCGGCCTACCTTGCGCTGTTCACCGCGTTCGGATTTGCGCTGGCGCGAATCATCTGGACGCGCGATGCGTCGCGCGTGCTGGCGGTTGCAGTCGCCCTGACCGCGGGCGAGTGGCTGCGCGGCCATGTATTGACCGGATTCCCGTGGAACGCGTTCGGCTACGCGCTGACCGAACCGTTGGCGTTGGCTCAGACCGGATCGCTGATCGGGCTGTGGGGACTGACATTCCTGGCCGTCGCGATCTTCGCAAGCCCCGCGGTGCTGATCGATGGCAACTCGCGCGGGCGCAAGCCATGGATCGCGCCGGCCCTGGCCCTGGCGACGCTCGTGGCAATGGGGACCTTCGGCGCCGCTCGCCTGATCCGGCATCCGGCCAATTTCACCAAGGTCAAACTGCGGATCATGCAGCCTAACCTCGAGCAGGACGCGCGGTTCAACTACTCTGCAAAGGCAGAGGTCATGAAGAAATACCTCACGCTGTCCGATCGGGCTTCCGGGCCGGAATCGACCGGCGTGCGCGATGCCGACGTTCTGATCTGGCCGGAATCGGCGTTTCCATTTTTCCTGACTCGCGAAGCAGATGCCATGGCGCAGATCGCCGATCTGTTGCCGCAGGGCACGGTGCTGGTTACCGGCGCGGTGCGCGCGCCCGACCTGCCGCCAGGCGTCAAGATCACGCGCGCCTATAACTCGATCTATGTCATCGATCACGACGGCACTGTGTTGTCGGTCTATGACAAGCTGCATCTGGTCCCATTCGGCGAATATCTGCCGTTTCAGGACTGGATGGAAAAGCTCGGCTTTGAGCAACTCACCAAGGTTCGGGGCGGTTTCATCGCAGGGACCCGACGCCATACTCTTGAGATTCCCGGCGCGCCGCGCGCCCTACCTTTGATCTGCTATGAAGCGATCTTTCCCGGCGACGTTGCCACGCCCGACGAGCGCCCGGGCTGGATCGTCAACCTGACCAATGACGGCTGGTTTGGAATCTCGACCGGCCCCTATCAGCATTTGCAGCAGGTGCGCCTGCGCGCTATCGAGGAGGGGCTGCCGGTGGCTCGCGCCGCCAACACGGGCATTTCGGCTGTGATCGACCCGATGGGGCGCGTTGTCGCAGAACTCGGTCTCGGACTCGAAGGCGTACTCGACTCCCGACTGCCGTCGGCCATACCACCGACGATTTACGCGCGCGCCGGCGACATCCCTGCCGCGATTCTCCTGGTCGCCGCCCTGATTTTTGTGATCGGGCGCCGGGCTGTTAAGCGCGCGTCCTGATCTCCGGCGATTTACTTTGATTTTGAATACCCGGAAGAAAGCCCGGCAAGCGGCAGGCCGCCGGTTGACAGAACGGGGCTCATTCGCATTCTGGCCATAGTGATGGGGAATAGACTCAAGTAATGGGGAATAGACTCAGCCAATTGATTCAAATTGCCTGTATTGTGTTTTCTGTATTTCCCGCCGAATTCTGACGGTGCCTGCTCCCAAGACCTGTCGGCAAGGCCGGCCCTATTTTCGTTCGCCTCGTCCCTCTGGAGTGCTGGAGATGTCGACCAAAGCGCCCAACCCTGTTGACAAATATGTCGGCAGCCGTGTGCGCATGCGCCGGATCATGCTTGGCATGAGTCAGGAAAAACTCGGCGAAGCTTTGGGCCTGACCTTCCAGCAGGTGCAGAAATACGAGAAAGGCACCAACCGGGTCGGAGCAAGCCGCATCCAGCAGATCTCCGAAATACTCCAGGTGCCGGTCTCATTCCTGTTCGAAGGCGGACCGAGCGGCACCACGAGCGCGGAAAGCTTCGGTGAGGGCGCATCTCCGGCCTACATTTCCGATTTTCTGGCAACCTCCGAAGGCCTGGCCTTGACCCGCGCCTTCACCCGCATCTCCGATGCCAAGCTTCGCCGCAGCATCGTCGACATCGTCGAGCAGATCGCCGCACGCGAAGGTCACGATCCTCGCTGAAGCAAATCGATGGCAAGGGCGTGGCCATTGCATCGGCTGTACCGGACGCTGCGATGAGCGGCGCTCCCTTTGAGCCGGACGATGGCGATGGGTTGCCCGATGCCGCCGATCGAAGGCACGGCTCGTTCTTCGGCCGCCGCAAGGGCCACAGGCTCCGGGCGCACCAGCTCGACCTGATCGAACAATTGCTGCCGCGGCTGGCGCTCGATATCAGCGGCGCGAGTCCGGCCGATCTCGCCGAGCTGTTTGACCGGCCGCTCGACGCCGTAAGGCTGGAGATTGGATTTGGCGGTGGCGAGCATCTGGTCGCCGAAGCGCTGAGCTTTCCCGACATCGGCTTTATCGGCTGTGAACCCTATGTCAACGGCATGGCCAAGATCCTGACGCAGATCGAAGCCCACAACCTCACCAACATCCGCCTGTTCGCCGGCGACGCTGCCGAGCTGCTGGCCTGGGCGCCGCCGCGCTCGCTGATCCGGATCGACCTGATCCATCCCGATCCATGGCCGAAGCGGCGGCACTGGAAACGGCGCTTCGTGCAGGACGCAACCGTCGCCGCGATGGCGCGCGTCCTCGAACCACCGGGCGAATTCCGTTTCGTCAGCGATATCGACGATTACTGCGCGTGGACGCTTGCGCATCTGTTGCGCGCACCGGATTTCGACTGGACCGCGCAACGGGCTTCCGACTGGCGGCTGCCCTGGCCCGGCTACACCATGACCCGCTACGGCCGCAAAGCCGAACGCGAAGGCCGCAAGGCCGCGTATCTCCGGTTTCGCAAGGTCGGCTAGGCGGGATCGGCTGGCCTGCCGGGCTGTCGCGCGTATCCCCCAGCCGTCGCACGGCGGGTTGGCTCGGCGAAAGCGCTGCGAAGCCTGCAAAATCGCGTGTCCTGGTCCGGCGGGCCTTGCTGGACAACCCGAAAACGGCTATATTTGACGTAACTTAAGTTCTCATACGGTCGCGTATTGAGAGTGGGCCCCTCCGGACCCGCTCTTTTTTGTTACCCGAGCGGGACCAGCGGCGACGGCCGGCCCGGATAGCCCGAGACACAGGCTAAACAGCTCAGATCAGACGCATTTGACCCTGGACATGACCGATCCAATCGCTGGTTCCGTGGACCTCGACCCGCTTGCCGAGCCGCGCCTCGTCGTGGAACCCGGTGTCGCGGCCCGGGTATCGGCGGTAGCCACCCCCGTACTTCAGGGCATGGGCTACCGGCTGGTGCGGATCAGGATTTCGGGCGAAGCCGGCTGCACCGTCCAGATCATGGCGGAGCGGCCCGACGGATCGATGCAGATCGAGGATTGCGAGGCGGTGTCGAAAGCGCTGTCGCCGGTACTTGATATCGCCGATCCGATCGACCGCGCCTACAGGCTGGAAATTTCCTCGCCTGGGATCGACCGGCCGCTGGTGCGCCGTTCCGATTTCGAGCGCTATACCGGGCATCTCGCGAAGATCGAAATGGCGATCGCCCATGACGGCCGCAAGCGGTTCCGCGGCACCCTCGAGGGCGTCGAGGGCGATGCGGTAAGGTTACGCCGCGACGACGTCCGCGCCGGTGAAAATACCGATGTCATGCTGGTGATGGAAGATATTTCGGATGCCCGGCTGGTGCTGACCGACGAGTTGATCGCCGAATCGATGCGGCGCGGCAAGGCCGCCGAGCGCGAGCTGCGACAGAATCTCGGGCTTGAACCGCCGCCGCCGGCGCATGCGAGGAAAAGCGATCCGTCGAAGAGCAACAAACCGAAGCCGAAATTGAAGTCCAAAGGCAGCCGCAAGGACCCGCCGCAAAATACCAAGGCACATCGCCTTGCCGCAGACAGAGCGCGGCGCGGCGAAATCGATTCCACCGAAGGAGACTAACCATGGCCGCTGTCAGCGCCAACAAACTCGAATTGCTGCAGATCGCGGACGCTGTCGCCCGCGAAAAATCCATCGACCGTGGTATCGTGATCGCGGCAATGGAGGACGCCATCGCCAAGGCCGCCCGCGCCCGTTACGGCAGCGAGACCGACGTCCACGCCGAGATCGACGCCAAGAAGGGCGAGCTCAGACTGTCGCGTCACATGCTGGTGGTCGAGCAGGTCGAGAACTCGTCGAACCAGATCTCGCTGGCGGATGCACAACGCGCCAATCCGGGGGCGCAGGTCGGCGATACCATCGCGGACACCCTGCCGCCGCTGGAATATGGCCGCATCGCCGCGCAATCGGCCAAGCAGGTGATCGTGCAAAAGGTGCGCGAGGCCGAGCGCGACCGCCAATACCAGGAATTCAAGGACCGCATCGGCGATATCGTCAACGGCATCGTCAAGCGCGTCGAATACGGCAGCGTGATCGTCGATCTCGGCCGTGGCGAAGCCATCGTGCGCCGCGACGAGATGCTGCCGCGCGAGGTGTTCCGCAACGGCGACCGCGTTCGCGCCTATATTTTCGATGTGCGGCGCGAGACCCGCGGGCCGCAGATTTTCCTCTCCCGCACCCATCCGCAATTCATGGCGAAACTGTTCGCGCAGGAAGTGCCGGAAATCTATGACGGCATTGTCGAGATCAAGGCGGTCGCCCGCGATCCCGGCTCACGCGCCAAAATCGGCGTGATTTCAAGGGATTCATCGGTCGATCCGGTCGGCGCCTGCGTCGGCATGCGCGGTTCGCGGGTGCAGGCGGTGGTCAACGAACTGCAAGGGGAAAAGATCGACATCATCCCCTGGTCGCCCGATATTGCGACCTTCGTGGTCAACGCGCTGGCGCCGGCCGAAGTCGCCAAGGTCGTGATCGACGAGGACCGCGAGCGCATCGAGGTCGTGGTGCCCGACACCAACAACCAGTTGTCGCTGGCGATCGGCCGGCGCGGCCAGAATGTGCGGCTCGCCTCGCAACTGACCGGCTGGGACATCGACATCCTCACCGAGCAGGA
>JAGXAF010000116.1 GCA_018971675.1 Bradyrhizobium sp. | reverse complement strand
GCCGACGTGATCGGCTACATCGATGCCGGACGATTGATCGAGACCATCGACGCCATCATGTCGGTACAGCGCGATTATGGCGACCGGGTCGATCGGCAGCATGCGCGATTCAAATACACGATCGACGAAAAGGGGATCGACTGGATCAAGAGCGAGATCGAGCGGCGGCTTGGCTTCCAGCTTGGTCGCGCACGATCCTGCAAGTTCACCACCAACGGCGACCTGCTGGGCTGGTCGAAAGGGGAGGATGGCTGCGAGCATCGCACGCTCTTCATCGAAAACGGCCGGATTGCGAATAGCGAAACCTATCCCGCGCTGGATGGATTGCGCGAGATTGCCCGCGCCCACAAGGGATCCTTCCGCCTGACGCCAAACCAGAACCTGATCATCGCCGATGTCGCACCCGAAGACAGGGCCGGCCTCGAGGCCATGATCGAGACGTACCGTCTCGATCATCCGGAAAGCCGCAGCGGTCTTCGGCTGAACGCGATGGCGTGCGTGGCGCTGCCGACCTGTGGTCTCGCCATGGCGGAAAGCGAGCGTTACCTGCCCGATCTGATCGGCAAGATCGAGATCATTCTCGCGACGCACGGTCTGACCGACGATCCCATCACCCTCCGCATGACGGGCTGTCCGAACGGTTGTGCGCGGCCCTATATCGCCGAAATCGGCCTTACCGGCCGCGCGCCCGGCAAGTACAACCTCTATCTTGGCGGCGGCTTCCACGGTGAGCGTCTCAACAAGATGTACCTCGAGAATGCCGGGGAGCCAGCCATCCTGGCGGCGCTCGACAAGGTCCTCGGGCACTACGCACGCGACCGGAAAAAGGGCGAGCATTTCGGAGATTTCGCGATCCGCGCCGGTTACGTCGCGGAGGTCAAGGAAGGACGCCACTTCAACGACTGACTCCCGGTCGTCTGAACTCCGTCGACGGCAACGCAATCTTCCTGTACCAGTCCCAAAGGCCAGTCAAACAGGTCGTTGATGTCCGAACAGAGCAAGCCGGAGACAATAGCCGCCGCCCACGGGGTCGTCGCTGACTCCGATTTCCATTCGGTCACGCCGCCGATCTATCTGTCCAGCACGTTCGCCTTTCCGGGCTTCGCGCAAAGTGGTCCGCACGAGTACTCGCGGACATCGAATCCAAGCCGGGACATGCTGGCGGAGGCACTGGCCAAGCTGGAGGGGGGTGCCGGCGCGGTGATAACGTCGTCGGGCATGGCGGCGATCGATCTCGTGTTGTCCACCGTCCGGCGGGGTGATCTCGTGCTCGCACCGCATGACTGCTATGGCGGCACCTATCGTCTGCTCTCCGCCCGGCGCGACCGCGACCAGTTCGATGTCGCCTTCATCGACCAGGGCGATGCGTCGGCGCTGGCCTCGGCTTTCGCACGCAAACCCAAGCTCGTCCTTGTCGAGACGCCGAGCAACCCTCTCATGCGGGTCGTCGACATACGCGGGATAGCCTCGCGCGCCAGGGCAGCCGGCGCCAAAACCGCGGTCGACAATACGTTTCTCTCGCCCGCCCTGCAGCGGCCGATCGTTCATGGCGCCGACTTCGTCGTTCACTCCACCACGAAATATATCAATGGACATTCCGACGTGGTCGGAGGTGCCGTGATCGCCGCAAATCCCGCCGATGTCGAAGAACTGTCGGCCTGGGCGAACGTCACTGGCGCGATCGGCGCTCCGTTCGACGCATATCTGACGCTTCGCGGACTGCGGACGCTGTTTCCCCGTATCCAGCGGCAGCAACAGAACGCAATGAGCGTGGCGCGTTTCCTGGCAAAATCTCCGGCCGTTTCTATCGTTCACTATCCCGGCCTTGAAACGCATTCCAGTCATCTGGTCGCCGCTTCCCAACAGGAAGGCTTCGGCGCGATGCTGAGCTTTGAGTTGCGGGGCGGAACCGATTCCGTGCGGCGCTTCGTCGATGCCGTCAGGCTGTTCACGCTGGCGGAGTCGCTGGGCGGCGTCGAGAGTCTGATCGCTCATCCGGCCACCATGACGCATTCCGGCATGGGGGAGGAGGCGCGCCGCGCCGCCGGTATCAGCGACAGCCTGCTGCGTCTCTCGATCGGGCTCGAGGCCGAGGCCGATCTGATCGCAGGCTTAAGATGCGGGCTTGCCGCCGTCGAACCGGTCTTGAAATCGGAAGAGGCATGATTATGGCTTGGACGCGCCGTCCGGCGCGTCGCGGCCGTGCGTTATCCCTCAGCGGTGCTCGCGGCCGTCGTCGCCGATGAAGCATTCCAGACGCGGACAACCGCGTCTTTTTTCGTAGGGCGAAAGCCGCCCTGGGCATCCCCCGCGCATCGGTACAGCTCATCTGGTTCTCGCCGCCCCTTCCGAGGCCGGGCTTGGAACATCCGCGCCAGCAAAATCGGCAGTTTGCCTGGTCATTGCTGTGCCAATCCGACCGGCCGGGGCCCCCCGCATTCGCATTTTTTCCCGAGGTCTGGCATTAGCTTTCCACTGCCATCGCTCAATCCTTGCTTGCAGAAACGTAGCAAGAAAAACGCATTTAACAGCTTCTTTAATACAATAAAAATGCTAAGATGATGTTTGGAGGTGCTGCATGGATGTCGAGCTGGCGCGAACCTTTCTTGAAATCGTCAGGGCACGCAGTTTTGCGCGCGCCGCCGAACAGCTCAATTTGAGCCAGACAGCCGTCAGCGCCCGGATCCGGACGCTGGAACAGCGCCTCGGCCGGCCCTTGTTTATCCGCAACAAGAACGGCGCATCGCTCACCGGGGCCGGAGAGCAGTTTCTGCGCTACGCGCCAATGCTGGTGCAGTTGTGGCAGCGAGCGCGACATCAGGTCGCCGTGCCGGCAGGTCGCCGCGCGGTTCTGACCATCGGCGGCGAGCTGAATTTGTGGCGTCCTTGGCTCATCGAATGGCTTCACTGGATGCGCCGCTCCGCGCCCGATGTCGCGCTTCGCGTTCAGCTTGAGGTGCCGGACAGCCTGACCGACCAGGTTTCGACGGGCGCGCTCGATGTGGCGGTGATGTATGCACCGCAATACAGGCCCGGCGCGCGAGTCGAGTTGCTGCTGGAGGAAAAACTGGTTCTCGTTACCACCAACCCGAATGCAAAGGAGATCGACCCCAACAGCTACGTCTATGTGGACTGGGGATCCGAGTTTGCCCACCATCATGAGCTCAGTTTTCCGATCGACAATCATCCCGCTTTGTTCGTCAGTCACGGCCCGCTGGCGCTAACCTATATCCTCGAAGCGGGCGGGGCGGGCTATTTCAGACAGCGCGTCGTGGCGCCATACGTCGCGGCGGGAAAGCTGCACGTTGTCGCGGGAGCTCCCAGCTTTTTTTATCCGGTCTATGCCGTCTGTTCTGCTCAAGCCGACGATGAACTGATCAAGCTGGCACTTGACGGGCTGCGCAGCGTTGCTGCCGTCGACCAGGGTGACCGGATATTGGCGAGCGTCGCTTCCGCGCTTGTATGAACCGGTCCGGCGGGCGTCGAGGCCTCCACCCTGCCGAGCTCTCAGAATCCGATCGCGCCGGCTGACGCCGTCGAGCGCAGCAGCAACTCAGCCAAGACCGGCTTTCCGCCGGGTACCGGTCGACTGTGCCGCGCGTCCGAATGCACCCGAATATGCGAAGGCCAATGCCTCCGCCGCTGGTGATGGCGGCAGGATAGCATCACCTTGCACCATGTCGCATCCCAGTTTCCTGAGGATGCCAATCTCCGCTGTCGACTCCACGCCCTTTGCCGACGTCTTCATCCCGAGGTCATGTCCAAGGGCAATGATGCCACGAAGGAGCTTTTGCGCCCGGCGGGAATTTGCTGCCTCATCCTTGAATATCGGGTCGATCTTGATTCTGTCGAACGGCAGTTCGAGCAGATAGTTCAGGGAGGAGTGCTTGGTGCCAAAGTCATCGAGTACCAGGGTCACGCCCAGGCGCTTGAGTTCCCGGAAAACACTGCGGATACGATCTGCGGCATTTTTGATCAGCAGGTCTTCGGTCACCTCCAGGCACAGACATTGAGGAGGTAAATTCACGTCGTTCAGGACGACCGCGATGTCATGCACAAAATCGCGGTGAGATATCAGCATAGCGGAGACACTCACGGCGATTTCCCGCGGCGTCTCGCCGGCGTCGATCCACGCCCTGGCCTGGAGCGCCGCTTCGCGCAGACTCCACAATCCGACATCGCGGATCAGTTGCGAGGTTCTTGCGACCGGCAGGAATTCGTTCGGGGAGACGTAACCGAGATCCGGGTGTTTCCAGCGCACATGTGCTTCGAAGCCGCTGACCCGTTCCGTTGCAACGTCTACCTGTGGCTGATACCACAGTTCGAGACCCTTGCCGGCGCTGATGGCATCTTGCAGGCCGCGCGACATCGCCATCTTCTTCTGTACCGATGCGTTCATATCGGGTTCGAAGAACTTGAAACAGCCTCTGCCACTCTCCTTTGCACGGTAAAGGGCGACATCGGCGCACCGCAGAATATCCACGAGATTCGATCCATCGTCCGGAGCCACGGCAATCCCGATGCTCGCTCCAATCCTCACTTCGCCGCGGTCAAGCGTCATGGGAGCGGAAAGCGCCGCAATAACTTCGGCTGCGATATGCGCGGCGGTCTGGCGATCCGTCGGGTCCATGACGGCAATGGCGAATTCGTCGCCGCCGAGGCGAAAACCGAAATTATCCCTTCCCAAAATGCGCAGAATCAGCCGGGCTATCGTCGCCAGCAACTCATCTCCGGAATCGTGTCCGAGCGTGTCGTTGACCTCCTTGAAGCGATCGAGGTCAAGCAGAAGAAGCGCCATTTGAGCGCCGGTTTCCGCGCACCGGGCCAGGGCGTCGCTTACCTTGTGCTGAAACAGCGCGCGGTTGGCGAGCCCCGTGAGCGCATCGTAGTAGGCCAGATTTTCCAGGGCTCGTTCGGCGGCCTTGCGTTCGGAGATATCCTGAATTGTCCCGGAAAATCCGATGATCCGATTGTCACGGCCAAGCGCCAGCTTGCTGGTGACGACGAATTCGCCAATGGATCCGTCCGCTTTCCTGATCTGAACGTCGACGCTTCTGACGCCGCGTGTCCGCATGATCTCGGATTGAGCCTGGAGCACCCGTTTGGCTCCATCACCCACACACATGGACATCATGGCTTCCTGCGTCGGACTGAAGGAGTCGGCCGCAAAACCCAGCAGCTTGAATACCTGCGCAGACCAGCGAACATCCGCCGCGCCGAGTTCGTAGGTCCAGTCTCCGATCTTTCCCATCCGCTGGGCTTCGGTCAACTGTTCGGAGCGCGCCATGAGCGACTCTTCGCGCTGTTTCAGATCGGTGATATCGACGTGAATTCCGATGCTTCCGCCGTCAGCGGTACATCGTTCATCAACTCGCAGCCACCGATCCCCGCTGATGCGTTGTTCCGTGCGATAATGTTCCCTTTGCGGACGGGATAACCATTCTGCAAGCCACGCTCCTTCCTGCCCCGCGGCGTCTGGATAATAATTTCGTTGAAGAGCCGCGCGAATCGTATCGGAAAAATCGGCGCCGATCCCGATCGTGTCGCGCACCGGATCATACAGCTCGACAAAACGCTGGTTGTAGAGGACGTATTTGCCTTCGGCGTTCAGCAGGACGAGCCCTTCCGGGACGATGGTGAAGGCATCGAGCAGCCGCGCGTTTGTTTGATGGACTTCCTCGATCATCAGCGATATGGCCCGATCGGTTCTTTGCCGATCTCGGTCGGCCTCTTCGTAGGCCGAGACCACGAGGCTGGCGAGAAGGTTGACGTCCAGCTCCCCCGACGGGCCGGTCGCCTTCGCCAACTGCCTTTCGAACAACCTGCGCATATCGAACTACACGGCCGCTGTTTCGACGATCGTGGTGATGGTCATTGTTTGATTGTGCAGTTCGCAGGTTCTTGAATCGGCTTGCGGCGAAATTTCACCGTAGGAATAGAACCCGAAGGGAGCGAAATCTTCTCCCAGTTCGGCCAGCGATGCTGCGATCTCTTCGGAAATGCGCTGTCCCATCAATACCCGTCGGCCGATGCAACTGACGAGCAGGGCGAGGCGTTCCCCGCTGGAGTCCTCGACCACCGTGCCGCATTTGGCCTGATGGGCCGCATCCTTGGCCCCTAAAACCAGGCGATCAAAAACCCCGCGCATAAGGCGCGCTTGCCAGCCTTCCGGAACGTCGCCTGCGAAGGCGAGCGATCGCTGATCCCGGTCAATTGACAATATGGTTCGTATGATCTTGCGGTCGGGGTTCTTGGGATCCATCACCTGAAGCGGAAACCTGAGACCTGTGCCAGGCAGACCCTTCGCTTCATCGCCGAGATAACGTTCATACAGGTCGAGTGCGGGCTCGCCGTCCAGCTGAAAGAGCACGTTTTTCCGCGAGCGATTGATCGTGCGCCAGGAGCCAAACACGTCCCAGCCGCCGGCGCTCCCGTGCCCAAAGCGCACGGCGTCGCCATAGAAGCCGATGGCCGCCACCAGTCTGCTTCGTGGTGCGCAATCCGCCCCGACGAGCGTTTCCACGAAATCCGAGCCATCCCCCGCGAGGCCACCGATCAGCGGGACCTCCGGTCCGACGACACCCGTGATGCCGGCCACAAGATCACCGCCGTTCACATTCAGGCCGTCGGCGAGAACCAGGATTCCAGCAAGGTCCGCGCCCTTGAGCCGCTCGCCGATGCGGCGTCCGCACCCCAGTGATTCCTCAACTGAGGCGAGCACCTCGCTCGCGAGGCCGATCCTGGTGCTTTCGAACGACATCGCGACGACTTCGATATCGTCATCGATCAGTTCATCGCCCCGGATTTGTCCGCCGGTGCTGCAGCCAACGATGGTCGCATCCGGAAACGCGGTTTTGAGCCTGGCGAAAGGCTTTTCCGACGTAATGCCGGCGCGGGAGCCAAAGTACAGAACGAGTTCAGTTGCTGGTCGAGCAGCACCAACCTTCAATTTGCTCAGGTCGGAGCGCGCCAAAGAAAACCTTTGCAGCCGCATTTGACGTCTCTCTCGTCGCGCTGCCGCTTGGGAACAAGGCAGCGTCTGTTGTCGGTAACCAGCGTACCGGGCAAGACAAAATGTCGCGTTACAAATGATAGCTAACGAAACGCAAAATGGCGGCGCCCGGAGGGAGCCGCACTGCAGATTGACGCTTGAAAATGGGTAAATCAGGTTCGGGATAACATCCCTGCGGGATGTCCGGGAGCCGGTCCGTTTTATGCGCCGATGAGCGAAAGGGTTAACGATAACGAATCATTGGGAAGATGCCGGGCGAAACAGTGGTTTCACCCGGCATCTATTTACTTCTAGGCGGCCCGGACAGTCTCCAGGAATCTCGCAACCTCACGTTTCAGACGATCGGTATCGCTGGCCAGGGATTTCGCCGCGCCCAGGACCTGCGTCGTAGCGCTACCCGTTTCCGACGCTCCGCTGCTCACCTCGGTGATGTTGGAAGCGACTTCCGAGGTTCCGCTGGCGGCCTGCTGGACATTGCGGGATATCTCCTGCGTCGCGGCGGCTTGCTCCTCCACGGCGGCGGCGATCGTCGCCGAGATCTCCGCAATCCTGCCGATGACGAGGCCGATTTCCTTCATGTTGGCCACCGATTCACCCGTCGCGGACTGAATGCTGGTGACCTGCTGGCCGATCTCGGCGGTCGCCTTCGCCGTCTGCTCCGCCAAGGCCTTCACTTCGGCCGCCACCACGGCGAAGCCGCGGCCGGCCTCGCCGGCGCGGGCAGCCTCAATGGTCGCGTTGAGCGCCAGGAGGTTTGTCTGGCTGGCGATCGTGTTGATGAGTTCGATCACGTCGCCGATCTTGCTGGATGCTTGAGACAGCGAAGTGATCCGCCGGTCAGCGCTTTGCGCCTTTTGCACCGCATCGCCCGCGATGTTCGAGGCCTCCTGGACCTGCCTGCTGATTTCATTGACGGACGCAGCCAACTCCTCGGTGGCAGAGGCTACGGACTGCACGTTGACCGTCGCTTCCTCCGAAGCCGAGGCCACGACGTTGGTGAGCTGTTGTGTCCGCTCCGCTGTTTGCGTCAACGAGCTTGCCGAGGCTTCGAGTTCGGTCGCGGCCGATGACACCGTCTGGATCACCTCGCCGACGGCGGTCTCGAAATTGTCGGCAAGCTTGTGCATGTCCGCCTTGCGCTGCTCGGCGGCGATGCGATCCTGCTTCATTTTCGTCTCGGCTTCTTCGCGGGCCTTCTCCTCGCTCTTGACCTTGAAGGTTCCGACCGCCCGCGCCATGTCACCGATTTCATCGGTGCGATCCAGTCCAGGCAGCACCACTTCGAAATTGCCTCGGGCAAGTTCACCCATCGCCCCGGTCAGCGCGGACAACGGCCGCACGATCCGCGCGATCACGACCCAGAAGCTGAACAGCGCCAGACCGAGACAGGCAAGCAGTATCGAGCCGGCGATGATCAGGTTGGAACTGCTCTGTGAAGCTTCGTTGGTGGCCTCCTGGTCGGCAGCCTCGCCCACCGCATCCGCGAGCCGAAGAATCGAGTTGATCGCGGTGGTCGCGCGCGCAACGTATTCGTTGCCGCTGATCTTGTACGCCGCCGTCTCGCCCGCCGCGAGCACGGCATCACGCGTTTCGCCGTAGACCTGGAAATAATCCTTTTCGACGCCCGCGATCGCGTCCGCGATCTTCCTCGGCAAATCCGCACGCTTCTGGATCGGCGAGATCGTGTCCCATGCGAGATCTACCTTCCCGCGATATCCGGCAATGTTCTGGACGCCGGCGATGTTGATCTTGGATTGTGAACCGATGATTCCTCCGAGCAAGGCCCGCTCTCGTCCGGCGTTCTCGGCCATCTGGGCCGTCAGATTGCGCAGGCTGACCAATTGACCAAGAGCGGCGGTCGGCGCGCGTGTAACCGTCTCGAGGGTAAGCCGCAGCGAATTGCCGGAGACGTCGATCAGTTTGGTGATCGTCGGTGAGAAGCCTTCAACAACCGCGGGATCCCGCTCGGAACCATGCTTGGGAAGATTTTGATCGAGCCGGCTGCGAAAGCCGAGGAACGCCTGGAAAGCGGCTTCCGCCTCGTTGATCTGAGCTTCAGCGGGCTTCATCTCGGGGATAGCGTGCAACCGCCCGGCTGCTTCGGTGAATGACTGATCCGCAATTCGCCGTGCGTTTTCAACCTTTCCGCGAAGCTCGATGGGCAGCGGGTCCGGCGACTTCAAAGGCGCGTTCGTCAACCCACGTTCGACCGCCCATTGTCCGGCACTTTGCAGCAACAATCTCGAGACGTGGTTCACGCTGAGGAAAGCTTCGGAATCCTGCCGCTGCCGGTATGCTTGATGAGCCGCAATGCCGGCGGACAAGGCGCCGATCAGGCTCAGGACTGATACTACCGCTGGTAGTACTATGCTGATTTTCGCTTTCATTTTATCCCCTAACGATTCCTCTGGCAAAGGTTGAATTCAGGATTCAGATCAACTTCGAGGGTTTGACCGTGACCGGACGCGAACTGTGCAAGACCTCACCGCTGCTTGAACTTCAGGCAATCACGGCGCGGCGCGCCTACGCCTGATGTGATTCTGAGCAATCCGATTAAAAATAATCCTACCGTGGCGGCGCCAAACGGTGAAAAAACGGTAGCAGGGTAAGTATCTGCAAAATTTTTGTACCGAACATGCAACTTTATCGAGAGCCAGAGAGAGGGGTGCTCGCATTACGATCCGAACGAAACCGAGCCTGCGTAACGGCATCGCTGTACTGCCCAGGGCCGACGATCGGACAACTCCTGGTAGCAGTAATAGCCTGATCCATCTGGAGGCAGTCAGGCCGGCTGCTGCTCGCTGCAGATGAGGTCGCTTTCCTTTTCGCTCAAAGGCTCATCGATCAGCCCGCAATGATGCTTGCCGCGCCCCGAAGCGTCCTTCCGGAAATATCTGCAGCTCCGACAAACTCCAAACGGACGACTGTCGTTGCGCTGCAGCGCCCGGCGCAGGGCGTCGCGCAAGATCTCGGTGGTCGAGGCCAGCCCGTCGTCGCTGCCGCTCTTCCCGAGGTCGCTAGCCAGTTCGATCAGGGGATCTGTCTCCAGCATCTCCAGCCCTCTGGATGTCAACTCCAGTTCGACGGACCTCCGGTCACGGGAACTCTGCCGCCGCAGCACCAGTCCTTTGCTCTCGAGCGCAATCAAAGTCTGGGAGACCGTGCCACGGGTCGACACCAGGTAGTCCGCGAGCGCCGCCGGTGTCCGCGAGAAGCGATTGGCACGCGCCAAAAAGCGCAGCGCCTCCCACTGCGCCGGGTTGATCCCCTGCCGGGATACTCCGGATCGGACCAGTCTTACGAGGCGGTCGACCAGTCGAGCAGCCTCCACGGCTCGGTTCTCCATATGATATCGACTCGCTATTAATCGTTGACAGGCTTCTTCCGTGAAGATAGTATCGAGCCGATATCATATAAGGGCAACACATATAAGGGCAACAAGGGGCAATCGATGAAACACGGGTCCATTTTCGCGACTGGCGCCTTCATGGCGATGCTGGCTGGAGGGCATGCCGATGCCCATGACGTAACCGCCGCTGCCAATGAAAAGGTCAAGGCCTCCTTCGACGTGCTGCAGGCGCGCG